>DATNBU010000030.1 GCA_035571835.1 Candidatus Limnocylindrales bacterium
CGCGAGCAGCACATCCGCCGCGAGAAGGCGACGTCGAACATCTGCACGAACCAGGGGCTTGCCGCGCTGTGCGCGACGGTGTTCTTCAGCCTCACCGGTCGCAGCGGCCTGCGCGCGCTCGCAATCGAGAACGCGCGCGCCGCGCATCGCACCGCCGACCGGCTTCGCCGCGAAGCAGGAATCGACGTCGCGTTTGCTGCGCCGTACTTCAACGAGTTCACCGCCGACGTGCCGGACCTCGACGCGGTCTTCTCGCACTGCACCGCGTCCGGCCTCGTTCCCGGCGTGAAGATTGCGCCGCTGATTCCGGGGCGGCCCGAACACAGGAACCGCCTTCTGATCGCGGTTACCGAATGCACGAAAGATGCGGACGTGGACGCGCTGGTCGCGCGCCTCGCGCAGAGGAAGGCGGCATGACGCGCAGGCTCGAACCGCTGATTTTCGAAAAGGGCAGTCCCGGCCGCAGCGGCGTCGACGTCGCCGGAGCCGGCGGCCCGCTTCCGATCGACGCTTCGCTGCTTCGCGACGAGCTCGAGGATTTTCCGGAAGTCAGCGAGCCCGAAGTGATCCGTCACTACGTGCGGCTCTCGCAACTCAACTTCTCGGCCGCGACCAACTTCTATCCGCTCGGTTCGTGCACGATGAAGTACAACCCGGTTGCCAACGAGCGCGCCGCCGCGCTGCCGGGGTTTGCGAACATTCATCCGTACGCGCCGGAAGAGCTGGTGCAGGGGGCGCTGCGACTTCTCGTCGATCTCGAGCACCGGCTCTGCGAGATCAGCGGCCTCGATGCGGTATCCCTGCAGCCGGCCGCCGGTGCGCAGGGCGAGCTCGCCGGCATGAAGATGGTGCGCGCATGGCACGTGGCCGAAGGCCGAGCGCGGAGGAAGGTGCTGATTCCGGAGAGCGCGCACGGGACCAATCCGGCGAGCGCGACGCTCTGCGGTTACGACAGCGTCTCGGTGCCGTGCGACGCGCGCGGCCTTCTGTCGACCGCTGCCGTCCGCGAGCGCATGGACGAAGACGTCGCCGCGCTGATGGTGACCAATCCGAATACGCTCGGCCTGTTCGAGGAAGACATCGAGCAGATCGCCGCCGTCGTGCATGAGAAGGGCGGCCTCGTCTACATGGACGGCGCGAACATGAACGCGCTGATGGGCGTCGCGAAGCCCGGCCACATGGGCGCCGACGTGCTGCAGTTCAACCTGCACAAGACGTTCTCGACTCCGCACGGCGGCGGCGGCCCCGGCGCCGGCCCGGTCGCCGTGAAGAGCCATCTCGAAAAATTCCTGCCGCGTCCGCGCATCGTCGAAAAGAACGGCCGTCTCGCGTGGGATCACGACTGCCCGGACTCGATCGGCAAGGTGCGCTCGTTCTACGGCAACTTCGGCATCCTCGTGCGTGCGTGGTCGTACATGGCCGCGTGCGGCGGCGACGGCCTCACCGATGCGACCCGCTGCGCCGTGCTCGCCGCGAACTACATCAAGGCGCGCCTGACGCCGCGCTACGCCGTTGCGTACGATCGCCCGTGCATGCACGAGGTCGTGCTGACCGACAAGCTGCAGCTGCGCTCCGGCGTGAAGACGCTCGACATCGCCAAGCGCCTTCTCGACCACGGCTTCCACGCCCCGACCATCTACTTCCCGCTGGTCGTCGCCGGCGCGCTGATGATCGAGCCCACCGAAACCGAAAGCCTCGAAACCATCGACAGCTTCATCGACGCGATGCTCGCCGTAGCCGACGAAGCCGAGAACGATCCGGACAAGGTTCGCGAGGCGCCGCACGAAACGATTCTCGCAAGGCTCGACGAGACGCGTGCTGCAAGATTCCCCATCCTGACGTGGCCGGGCCACCAGGAACCGGAGAAGCAAGAGGTCTGATGACCACGCTTCCCGGAGATATTCGGGAGCGTCGTTAAAACGACTCAGCACCACAGAAAAGGTGGGTGGGGCAGCCAAGCCGCGAGAGCCCACGCAACACGAGCCGGGCGTCGAGAAGGGCCCAGATGCAAGGCGCGATCCGCGTAGTGAGGGAGTCATACTTCCCGTACGTCGACCGAACGAAGCGGATCGCAACGCGGCAGATGGGTCCTTATCGGCGTCCGGCCCACGTCTGTCGGCCCGTCCCGAAATACGGCCGACCCCGTCTTTGTTGGCCCGTCCCGAAATACCGCCTATAGTCGGGGGACATGTTCGGTCTAGGCATCTACGAGCTGCTGATCATTCTCGTGATCGTCATCATCATCTTCGGCGCGGGGAAGCTGCCGGAGCTTGGTGAAGGCATCGGGCGCGGCATCAAGAACTTCCGGCAGGCGGTCAAGCCGGAGGAGATCGATGTTACTCCGCGGGATGAGGATCGGCCGGCAGATCCGGATCGGAGTCCGCAGCGGAATCCGCGGGAGGATGGCCGGCGCTAGGCTCGGCCGACGCGATCCGGTAGCTGACCTCGTCGATTTCCGTCCGAAGCTGGGTAAGGGCCACCTGGCAGTCGGTCCGCTCTCCCGGCGCAAGCACCTCGCTCTCCGTCGCAAGCCCCATCAACGCCGAAACTTCGTCGCGCGACAGTCGCTTGACGAGCCGCACGCTGACGTTCTTGCCGCACGTCCCCTGGCTTTTCGCGATCAGCTTGCCGTCGCGATATCCCTCGATTTCGAGCCGGATGCCGCGCACCGGAATCGACGAGTCGTTGACGAGCGTCGCTTCGAACAGCAGTGCGACCGAACGGTCGGACAGCGTCATGTGCTCGGTATGAACGTCGGTCAGGCGAAGCTGCTCGGCGACGATTCCGTCACTGGCCAGCGAGCCGGCGGGCGAGGGCAGGCGCGAAAGCAGCTCGTCGGTCCAGCGGTGATTGTTGGCGAGAAACAGCGCAAAAAGCGCGAACGCGCCCACGCTCGACGCCATCAGGACGACGGCGCTCCAGGCCGACGATGATTCCTTTGGCTCGTCGGGAACGATGGCTCTCGGGCTGCGCGCCATTGCGGCTGAAAACTCCTGGCGATTGTACGGGTCGTCGCGCATCTTTGCGATGCGCGGCTGGGTAAATTCACTTGCCCGCAAGCCGGTTTCCGTTATGATCCGCGCGCCTCGAGCGAAAGTGGCGGAACTGGCAGACGCGCAGGATTCAGGTTCCTGTGACCGAGAGGTCGTGGGGGTTCAAGTCCCCCCTTTCGCACCAACATCTTCCCGCGGTCTCACGGCCGCCCTCTGAGAAGCAGAGTGTCCATCGACGCGACCTCCTTTCGCCGGATCATGGGCAGCTTCGCGACCGGCATCGGCGTCGTCACGACCGACAACGACGGCCGCCTTCACGGGCTCACGGCCAACTCGATCACGAGCGTCTCGCTCGAACCGATGCTGCTGCTCGTGTGTGTCGACAAGGCGGCGCACGGGCACGCCGAGCTGATGCGCTGCCGGAGCTTCGGCGTCAGCATCCTCGCCGCCGACCAGAAGGATGTCTCCTCGCTGTTCGCAAAGACCGGCGAGCCGGAGCTCGGCACGCTGCGCGGTGTACCGTTTCGTACCGGCCGCAGCGGCTGCCCGCTGGTCGAAGGCGCGATCGCGCACGTCGAGTGCGCGCCGCACGCGGTCGTCGATGCCGGCGACCATACGATCTTCGTCGGCCGCGTCCTGCATGCCAGCATCGAACGCGACGACACCGGTCCGCTGCTGTACTTCCGCGGCGGCTATCGCGAGATCGGCGACCTCTGATCATTGGGAACAGACACCGATTTCGCGAAATCCGTGTCTGACCCCGATTTTTTTCTGACCCCGATTACTCATGCCGCACTGCGCTCGTCGCGGCTCAGCGCGTCGTTGAGTAACGCCTAAGGTTTTTCTTTCGATTTGCCCGGCTAAACACCCCGCTTCTGGGTTACATGCAGCCCACTTCCCCGGTAGAGTGACCGCGTTCGGAAACAAGCGGGGACTTCTCATTGAGCGTTCGGATCGGCAGAGGGACGACGATCGGTTCGGTTCTGGGAGTGTTGGTGGGGCTCACCGGGTTGGTTGCGCCGCCATGCGCGGAAGCTGCGCCTTCCGAGTGGCGAGTGCCGGCCGAACCGGCGGTACGCCCTGAGCTTCCATCCCGATTCCAGATCGATGCAGATGACAATCGGGTCGAAGACTCGATCGATCACGCCGTGGGCAAGCTTCGTCGCGCCTACGCGCGCGAGCTCGTGCTCGAACGCCGCGGCGAGCTCGAAGACAAGCTCGCCGAGCCGGTTCGCGTCGAGCTCGTCTTCTCGTCGCAGGTCACGCAGCAGCAGATCGACGACTTCGTCGCGCTCGGCGGTGAGATCGAGCATCTCTACAAGGCGATCAGCTACGGCTGGAGCGGCACGTTCCCGCGCGCGTCGGTCGATGCTCTTCCCGCGGCGATGGGCGACACGCTGATCGTCGTCACCGAGGATCATCCGGGCAAGCTCACCATGGACGAAGCCACGCGCACCGGTCGCGTGCGGCCGATGTGGGTCGCCGGATACGCGGGCACGTCGAACGGACTCTCAGGAACCAGCGACATCACGATCGCGATCGTCGATTCCGGCGTGGACGATTCGCATACCGACCTCGCCGGACGCCTCGAATATTGGAAGGACTACACGGCCGACGGCGATGCGAACCCGCGCGACGTCGTCCAGCACGGCTCGCACGTTGCCGGCATTGCGCTCGGAACCGGCGCGGCCTTCGGCGTCGGTCCCGGCACGCTCAACTACACCGACAGCGGCGACGAGACGGGACTTGCCGTCAACGCGTGGGCGCACAACTTCCTCCACTACGCGCCGGTGACCACGAACATCACGCAGGTTGCCACGTGGCTGGGCGGCGGATCGGCGCTGCAGCGCCTGGCGGCGCGCACGAACGGAGTCGGCGGCTCTTTCCTGTCGATCAACTTCAACTCGGCTACGGCCTCGCCGAATACGCTGAACAGCCAGACGATCGGCAATCCGTCCCAGGCGTACACGACGGCACTGATCCAGAACGGCTCGATCAACAAGTTTGCGATCGCGACGACGGTATCGCCGTACCCGGCCGTCGGCGACGGCTTCAACGCCATGCGCGGTGTCGCGCCCGGCGCGAAGTGGGCCGGCGCCAAAGTCGTCTCGAACGCAAATGCGACCAGCGCTGCGATCATCGGCGCGGCGCTCGACGACCTGGTCGTCCAGAAGAGCGCGCACAACATCAAGGTCGTCACGATCAGCATCGGACTGACCGGCGCGCCGGGTCTCGACCCGGCGCTGCGCGCCAAGGTCAACACGATGGTCGGCAACGGCATCGTGGTCGTCTGCGCGGCCGGCAACGACGGCACCGCCAGCGGAAGCGGCAACCAGGTCGACGATCCGGGCCGCGCGGGCCTTGCGATCACTGTCGGCGCGAGCAACGACGCCGACCGCCTGACCGAATATTCGAGCATCGGCTTTGCGTCGCCGGGCTCCGACGAAGACATGAAGCCCGACCTGATCGCGCCGGGCGGCTCGGAGTACTACTCGGGCATCATGTCGGTCGACAGCAACGACGCCGACGCGAGCGTGTCGACGTTCGCCGACAAGGTCGCCAACGACTACTACATCTTCAAGGGTACTTCGGCCTCCGCGCCGTTCGTCGCGGGCTCGGCCGCACTGATGATCGATGCGCTGCAGAAGAACGGAACGTCGTGGACGTTCGCGTCGAGCGCGCAGCCGCTGTTCGTCAAGATGCTGCTGCTGGCGTCGTCGACCGAGACCAATGCGAACCGGGAGATGACGGCGAACGGAGGCAACCCGACTCTCGGCCGTGCCGCCGATCCCAAGGACATCCGCGAAGGCTACGGGATGATCAACCCCGATGCCGCCACCGAGGCGATCACACAGGTCTACAGCGGTGGAACCTTGAACGGCTCGACCAATAGCGGCCGTTTCGATCGTCGCGCGTGGGGCCGCAAGCTCGGCATCACCAGCGGTCCTGCGGTCACGCTCAACCTCGACGTCCCTGCGGATTCGGACTACGACCTCTATCTCGTTAGCGGCATCCCCGATGCCAACGGCAACCCGGTCATCCGCGCGTCGAGCACCAACGCCGGTGTCGGCATCGACGAATCGATCACGTTCACGCCGACGTCGACCGAGCCGCGCTACCTGTTCATCAAGCTCATTCCGGTACAGACCGCGTGTGCTGCAAGCACCTCGGTATGCAACATCAATGATCCGGCGACGTGCGCCGGCACCAACACCTCGTGCGGGGCTGGCCAGGCCGCGCTCGTGTGTGCGTGCGGATTCGTCGAGACGTGCGATCCGGTCGCCAGGGTCTGTTCGAAAGCAAGCTCGTGGACGCTGACGAATTCGACGGCGCAGGCTTCGTGCGGCGACGGAACCAAGCAGGGCGGAGAAGGATGCGACGACGGCAACACCGTCAGCGGCGACTGCTGCTCGTCGACGTGCGCCGTCGAAGCCAACGGCTCGCCGTGCAACGACGGCCTGTTCTGCACCGCGAGCGACAGCTGCTCGGCCGGAGCCTGCGTCGGCAGCGGCAATCCGTGCAGCACCGGTCCCGAGTGCAACAACGTCTGCAACGAATCGGCCGACAACTGCCTGGTGGCCAACGGCACCTCGTGCTCGAGCGATTCCAACCCGTGCACGATCGACCAGTGCAGCGCCGGCCAGTGCGGTCACGCGGCCGGCAATGCGGGCGCGACGTGCCGCGCGGTAAACGGAGTCTGCGACCAGGCTGAAAGCTGCAACGGCAGCAGCACTGCATGTCCGGCCGACGGCTATCTGTCGACCGCGACGACGTGCCGTACCACCAACGGCACCTGTGATGTGGCCGAGAAATGCAGCGGGACCGCCGCCGATTGTCCGACGGACGGGTTTGCCGGAACCGCTACGCTCTGTCGCGGATCCAACGGTGTCTGCGACGTGCAGGAGGTCTGCAGCGGCTCCAGTGCGGCGTGTCCGGTCGACGGCTTCGTGTCGACGTCGACTTCGTGTCGCTCGTCGACCGGTGTCTGCGATCCGGCCGAGACGTGCACCGGCACGTCGGCATCGTGCCCGGCCAACACGTTCCTGTCGTCGGCGGCGGTGTGCCGCCCGTCGACTGCAATCTGCGATGCAGCCGAGACGTGCAGCGGCTCGAGCGGCGCGTGTCCGGCCGACGGCTGGGCATCGACGGCAACCGTCTGCCGGGCATCGACGGGCGTCTGCGATCCGCAGGAGACATGCCCGGGCACGAGCTCGACATGCCCGGCCAACGCACTGCTTCCCACGTCGGCGATCTGCCGCCCGAGCACGTCGCTGTGCGATGTGCCGGAGCTGTGCCTTGGCACCGCCGGAGGCTGCCCGATCGACGTGTTCGCGCCGACCGCGACGGTATGCCGCGCATCCACCGCGCTGTGCGATGCGATCGAGACCTGCACCGGCACCAGCGCAGCGTGCCCGAGCAACGGTTTTTCCGCCGCGAGCGTCGTCTGCCGCAGCTCGACGAGCCTTTGCGACGCGCAGGAGACCTGCACAGGAACTTCGATCACGTGCCCGTCGGACGGTTTCGCGTCGTCGTCGACCGTGTGCCGCACGTCGACCAGCGTCTGCGACGCGCAGGAGAACTGTACGGGCGGGTCGGCGACGTGTCCTGCCGACGGTTTCGCATCGTCGTCGACGGTCTGCCGGCCCGGCACGACCATCTGCGATGCCGCCGAGCGCTGCACCGGTGCGTCGAACTCGTGCCCGGCCGACGGGTTTGCCGACTCGAACACGGTCTGCCGGCCTACGGCCGGAAACTGCGACCTCGCGGAGAAGTGCACGGGCGCTTCGGCCACGTGTCCGGGAGACGGCTTCGCGTCGACCGCGACGGTCTGCCGCGTGGCAAACGGCGTCTGCGACGTTGACGAGACGTGCACCGGCGCGAGCGCGACGTGTCCGGCGAATGGATTCGCGAACACCGCGACGCTCTGCCGCCCGGGCACCGGCCTGTGCGACGCGCAGGAGAGTTGCAGCGGAACTTCTGCGTCGTGTCCTGCCGACGGATTCGCCGCAAGCTCGACGGTATGCCGTCCGTCGACGAGCATCTGCGACGCGCAGGAGACGTGCACCGGCGCGTCGGCGACGTGTCCCGGCGACGGCTTCTCGTCGTCGTCAACGGTTTGCCGGCCCGGCACCGGCGTCTGCGATGCCGCCGAACGCTGCACCGGCGCATCGAACGCGTGTCCGGCCGACGCGTTCGCCGACTCGAACACGGTCTGCCGGCCGACTGCCGGCAACTGCGATCTCGCCGAGAAATGCACCGGCGGTTCCGCCGCATGTCCTGCCGACGGATTCGCATCGACGTCGACGATCTGCCGCGGCTCCGCGGGCATCTGTGATGTTCAGGAGACGTGCACCGGCGCGAGCGCGACTTGCCCGAATGACATTTTCGCATCGACCGCTTCGATCTGCCGCTCGAGCAACGGCCTCTGCGACGTGCTCGAAAGCTGTACAGGCTCGGCGGCGGCGTGTCCGGCCGACGGCTTCGCCGCGAGCTCGACGGTGTGCCGCCCGTCGACGAGCATCTGCGACGCGCAGGAGACGTGCACGGGCGCGTCGGCGACGTGTCCCGGCGACGGCTTCTCGTCGTCGTCAACGGTTTGCCGACCTGGCACCGGCGTCTGCGATGCCGCCGAACGCTGCACCGGCGCATCGAACTCATGCCCCGCCGACGCGTTCGCCGACTCGAACACGGTCTGCCGTCCGACCGCCGGCAACTGCGATCTTGCCGAAAAATGCACCGGCGGCTCCGCCGCATGTCCCGCCGACGGATTCGCGTCGACCGCGACGATCTGCCGGGGCTCAGCGGGCGTGTGCGACGTTCAGGAGACGTGCACCGGTGCGAGCGCGACGTGTCCCGTTGACACGTTCGCATCGACGGCTTCGCTCTGCCGTCCGGGCACCGGTCTGTGCGACGCGCAGGAGACCTGCAACGGAACGTCGGCGTCCTGTCCGGCCGACGGATTCGCCGCGAGCTCGACCGTTTGCCGCCCGTCGACGAGCATCTGCGACGCGCAGGAGACCTGCACAGGCGCTTCGGCGACGTGTCCCGGCGACGGCTTCTCGTCGTCGTCAACGGTTTGCCGACCCGGCACCGGCGTCTGCGATGCCGCCGAACGCTGCACCGGCGCATCGAACTCGTGTCCGGCCGACGCGTTCGCCGACTCGAACACGGTCTGCCGGCCGACTGCCGGCAACTGCGATCTTGCCGAAAAGTGCACCGGTGGTTCCGCCGCATGTCCTGCCGATGGATTCGCGTCGACGTCGACGATCTGCCGCGGCTCCGCGGGCATCTGTGATGTTCAGGAGACGTGCACCGGCGCGAGCGCGACTTGCCCGGGCGATATTCTCGTCTCGACGGCTACGCTGTGCCGCCCGAGCACCGGCCTGTGCGACGCGCAGGAGTCCTGCAACGGAACCTCCGCGTCGTGTCCGGCCGACGGCTTCGCCGCGAGCTCGACGGTGTGCCGGCCGTCGACGAGCATCTGCGATGCGCAGGAGACGTGCACCGGCGCTTCGGCGACGTGTCCCGGAGACGGCTTCGCATCATCGTCGACGGTGTGTCGCCCGGGCACGACCATCTGCGATGCGGCAGAACGCTGCACCGGTGCATCGAGCTCGTGCCCGGCCGACGCGTTCGCCGACTCGAACACCGTCTGCCGCCCGACTGCCGGCAACTGCGATCTTGCGGAGAAGTGCACCGGCGGTTCCGCCACATGTCCCGCCGACGGATTCGCGTCGACCGCGACGATCTGCCGCGGCTCTGCGGGCATCTGTGATGTTCAGGAGACGTGCACCGGCGCGAGCGCGGCGTGCCCGAACGACATTTTCGCATCGACCGCTTCGATCTGCCGCTCGAGCACCGGGCTCTGCGACGCGCAGGAGTCCTGCAATGGCTCGTCCGCGTCGTGTCCGGCCGACGGCTTCGCGGCAAGCTCGACGGTGTGCCGCGCGTCGGCGAGCATCTGCGACGCGCAGGAGACGTGCACGGGCGCGTCGGCAACGTGTCCCGGAGACGGCTTCGCATCATCATCGACGGTGTGCCGTCCGGGCACGACCATCTGCGACGCGGCCGAACGCTGCACCGGTGCATCGAACTCGTGCCCGGCCGATGCGTTCGCCGACTCGAGCACGGTATGTCGCCCGACGGCCGGAAACTGCGATCTCGCCGAGAAGTGCACGGGCGGCTCGGCGGCATGTCCGGGAGATCAGTTCGCATCCATAGAGACGGTCTGCCGCGCATCGGCCGGCGTCTGCGACGACGACGAAACCTGCACAGGGTCGACGGCAACCTGTCCGGCAAACGGCTTTGCTGCTTCCACCACCGTCTGCCGCACCAGCGCCGGCATCTGCGATACGCAGGAAACCTGCACCGGCGGGTCGGCGTCGTGCCCGGCCGATGGTTTTGCCGCATCGAGCTCGGTGTGCCGGCCGTCCGGCGGCATCTGCGATCCGGCTGAGCTCTGTACGGGCTCGTCCGCGGCCTGCGCAGTCGACGCGTTCGCGACGACGGCCACGGTGTGCCGTGCGGCAGCGGGAATCTGCGATGCCGCCGAATCGTGCACCGGCGCGGGAAGCGCATGCCCCGCCGACCTTCTCGTCTCGTCCGGCATCACGTGCCGAAGCGCGAGCAGCATCTGCGACGTTGCCGAGACCTGCAACGGCGCGAGCACGACGTGCCCGACGAACGTCTTCGCGTCCGCGTCGACGGTCTGCCGCGACAGCGTCGGCGTCTGCGACGAGGACGAGACCTGCACCGGAACGAGCTCGACCTGTCCCGCCAACGCTTTTGCAACGTCGGCAACGGTCTGCCGCTCGAGCGGCGGCGTGTGCGACGCGATCGAGCGCTGCTCGGGAACGTCGTCCGCGTGTCCGACGGATGCATTCTCTTCGACTTCGACGATCTGCCGCGCGTCGGCGAGCGTGTGCGATGCGCAGGAGACGTGCAGCGGAACCGGTGCGGCCTGTCCGGCCGACGTCGTGGCCGCTTCGAGTGTCGTCTGCCGCGCGGCAAACGGCGTCTGCGACGCGGCCGAAACCTGCACCGGCACCAGCGGCACGTGCCCGGGCGACAGCTACGCTTCGACTGCGACCGTGTGTCGTTCGGCGGCAAGCATCTGCGACGAACAGGAAACCTGCACGGGAACCGCGACGTCGTGTCCGGCCAACGGCTTTGCGCCGTCGGGCACCGTCTGCCGCGACAGCGCCGGTGTCTGCGACGAAGACGAATCGTGCACGGGAACGAGCGGGACGTGTCCGGCCAACGGGTTCGCATCGAGCGCGACCGTGTGTCGCGCAGGCGCAGGCGTCTGCGACGCGGCGGAGCGCTGTACCGGAGCGGCCGCGAGCTGTCCGAGCGACGGCTTCGCGCCGAGCTCGACCACGTGCCGAGGCTCCACCGGGATCTGCGACGCCGCCGAGACGTGCACGGGCGCTTCGTCTTCCTGTCCGGCCGATTCGTTCGCCGGTACGAACGTCGTCTGCCGCACGGCGGGCGGCGTCTGCGACCTCCAGGAAAACTGCACCGGCTCGTCACTGACCTGTCCCGGCGACGCGGTGGCGACGAGCACGACGACGTGCCGCCCAGCGGCCGGCGAGTGCGACGAACCGGAGACGTGCGACGGAGCCGCCAAGGCGTGCCCGGCCAATGGATTCGCTCCGGCGGACACCAGCTGCACGGCAGACGCATCGCCGTGCACCGAAGACATCTGCAGCGGCTCGTCGGCGACGTGCACGCATCCGGCCGGCAACGCCGGCGCCGTTTGCCGGAGCTCGTCGGGCATCTGCGACATCGAGGAGACCTGCAACGGAACGGCCACGGCGTGTCCGGCCAACGCGTTCGCGAACACTTCGATCGTCTGCCGCGCGGCCGGCGGCATCTGCGACCTCGCGGAGAGCTGCAGCGGCGCGAGTGCGACCTGTCCGGCGGACGTGGTCGCCGGCACGTCGAAGACCTGTCGCGCGAGCGCAGGGCAGTGCGACGTCGCCGAACGCTGCGACGGCGCAGCCAAGACCTGCGCCGCCGATACCGTTGCCGCAGCGGATACAGGCTGCACGAGCGACGGAATCCTCTGCACCGCGGACGTCTGCGACGGCACGTCGGCGCTCTGCACGCATCCGCCCGGCAATGCCGGCGCCGTGTGCCGCCCGGCCGGCAGCATCTGCGACGCCGAGGAAACCTGCTCGGGAACCGCGAGCGACTGTCCGGCCGACGGCTTCGCGCTGGCGACCAAAGTCTGCCGCACCGCGAGCGGAGTCTGCGACGTGCAGGAGACGTGCAGCGGCGCATCCGCCGCCTGTCCGGCCGACGGCGTCGCCGGAGCGTCGGTGACGTGTCGCGCGAGCGCGGGCGTCTGCGATCTTCCGGAGAGCTGCGGCGGCACCGCCAAGACGTGCCCGGCCGACGTGTTCGTCGGAAGCAGCACCGCGTGCGCGAGCGACAGCAATCCGTGCACGACGGATGTCTGCACCGGCTCGAGCGCGACCTGCAGCCATTCGGCGAACAGCGCGGCGTGCGACGACGGCGTGTTCTGCAACGGCGCCGACACGTGCAGCGCGACGACGTGCAGCCTGCACGCCGGCAATCCGTGCCCGGGCGCCAACGGCGACGGCAACTGCTCGCAGTCGTGCAACGAAAACGCCGATCTCTGCAACGCGGCCGACCCGGATTCGAGCGCATGCAACGACGGCCTGTTCTGCAACGGCGCCGACACGTGCTCTGGCGGCGTCTGCAGCGTGCACGCGGGCGATCCGTGCCCCGGCCCGAACGGCGATGCGGATTGCAGCGAGAGCTGCAGCGAAGCGGCCGACGCCTGCACGGCCGGCGATCCCAACGGCAGCGGCTGCAACGACGGCATCTCCTGCACGACGTCCGACCACTGCCAGGCCGGCATCTGCGTTGCCGACAGCAGCGGCTGCGGCGAATGCGGCGACGGCAGCCTCGATGCCGGCGAGCTCTGCGACGACGGCAACACGGCAAGCGGCGACTGCTGCTCGAGCACGTGCGTGCCGGCGCTCGATTCGACGCCGTGCAGCGACGGCGTGTTCTGCAACGGCGCCGACACCTGCAAGTCGGGTCTTTGCAGCCAGCATTCCGGCAACCCGTGCGCGGGCCCGGACGGCGACGGCAACTGCGCCGAGTCGTGCAACGAGAACGCCGCGCTCTGCAACGCGCCCGATCCGGACGGCTCCGCGTGCACCGACAGCGCGTTCTGCAATGGCGCCGACACGTGCAGCGGCGGAGCCTGCAGCCAGCACGCAGGAAGCCCGTGCAGCGGACCGGACGGCGACGGCAACTGCGCAGAATCGTGCAACGAAACGGCCGACGACTGCTCGGCCGCGGATCCGGACGGAAGTCCGTGCGACGACGGCCAGACCTGCACCGAGCTCGACAGCTGCGCGGGCGGCGTCTGCGGCGACGGATGCCCGGTCACGACGACGACGAACGAAGGCGGGATGTGCGGCGATGCGAACGAGGATCTGAAGATCTCGGCTACCGATGCCCTGAAGGCCCTTCGCACCGCCGTCGGAACGGCGACGTGCTCGTTGACGCTGTGCGACTACACCGGCGACGGCAGGATCACGGCGTCGGATGCGCTCGCGATCCTGCGGCGCGCCGTCGGCCAGAGCGTCGAGCCCAAGTGTCCAATTGCGCCTCAGGCCGAGGTCTCGACGACGCTTCTGGTCACGACGACCACTCTCAGCCGTTAGACCGGCCGGCGATTCTGCCGGTCCGATCCTGCGACTCTGTGCGAGACGCGCGGGCTTCTGTCGCGTCCTGCAGTTAGGATCGCCGATCTTATGAAGCATGGAATCCGGTTCCTGATGGTTGCGCTGCTGGCGCTTCCCGCCGCTGCGTCTGCCCAGCAGGATCCGCGATTGCGGGCGGCGCCGCCTGCCGAGCCGATTGTCCGGCCGCAGCTTCCCGCGACCGCCGCGGCCGACGTCGATCGCAACCGCATCGACGACCGACTCGATCGCGAGATCGCAGAGCTGCGCTGCGCGCTTGCCGCCGCGACCGGCGACGCGCGCCGCAGCGAAGCAGCCGCGCGGCTCGCCGAGCCGATGCGCGTCGAGCTCGTGTTCGGCGAGCAGATCACGCAGCAGCAGATCGATTCCTTCGTGGCCGCCGGCGGACGCATCGAGCACGTCTTCCAGGCGGTCAGCTACGGCTGGACCGGAACGATTGCGCGCGCGTCGATCGACGCCGTCAGCGCCGCGCTCGGCGAATCGCTGCTCATCGTCGTGCCGGACCTTCCGGCCCAGATGCACATGGACGAAGCCACGCGTACCGGTCGCGTGCGGCCGGTCTGGGCGAGCGGCTTTGCGAACAGCGGCAGCGGATTCTCCGGATCGGCCAACATCACGATCGGCATCATCGACTCCGGCGTCGACGACTCGCATACCGATCTCGCCGGGCGCGTCGAGTTCTGGAAGGACTACACGACCGACAACGAAGCGACGCCGCGCGACATCGTGCAGCACGGATCGCACGTAGCCGGCATCGCGCTCGGCACCGGTGCGGCGTTCGGCCAGGGCCCCGGCACGCTGCGCTACACCGACAGCGGCAACCTTGCCGGCGTCGCCGCCAACTCGTTCTTTCTCAGCATGATGCACCTGACCGAGCCGTCGATGCTGTTCAGCCAGAACGCGACGTGGCTCGGCGGCGGCTCGACGCTGCTGCGACTGGCCACGCGGGCGAACGGGCAGGGCGGCCTGTATTCGTCGTTCAGCAATTCGGCAACGGCGGTCTCGCCGCTGCAGCTCGATACCCAGCTCGCCGGAGATCCTGCGCAGGCCTACACGTCGGCGCTTGCGCAGAACCAGCAGAAGACGCTGACGCGATGGGCAGTCGCGAGCTCGATCACGAACTACCCGGGGCCGGGCGACGGGTTCAATGCGATGCGCGGCGTTGCTGCCGGAGCGCGATGGGCCGGCGCCAAGGTCTTCACCAACGCCGGCACCGGATCGAGCACGACTATCGCCGCCGCGATCGACGACCTGGTCGCGCAACGCGTGGCGCACAACATCAAGGTCGTCAACATGAGCATCGGCATCATCGGGTCGCCGGGCATCGATGCGACGCTGCGGGCCAAGGCGAACACGATGGCGACCAACGGCATCGTCGTCGTGTGCTCGGCCGGCAACGACGGCGCGGGTTCGGGCGTGGCGAACCAGGTCGACGATCCCGGCCGCGCGGCGCTGGTGCTGACCGTCGGCGCGAGCAACGACGTCGACACGCTGACGCAGTACACGAGCAGCGGCTTTGCGTCGCCCGATGCGACCGAGGACCTCAAGCCCGACCTGCTCGCGCCCGGCGGCTCGGACTTTTATTCGTACATCCTGTCGGTCGACAGCAACGACGCCGATGCGGAGATCACGACGTTCCCGGACCGCGTCGCCAACGACTACTACAACATCAAGGGCACCTCGATGGCGTCGCCGTTCGCGGCCGGCGCCGCGGCGCTCGTCATCGATGCGATGCAGCAGTCGGGCACACCGTGGACGTTCGCGGCCAGCCAGTCGCTGTTCGTCAAGATGATGCTGTGCGCGTCGGCGACCGAGACCAACGCCAATCGCGAGGTCGCGACCGGCACCAATCCCGTGCTCGGGCGCGCCGCCGCTCCGAAGGACCTGTTCGAAGGCTACGGCCTGATCAATCCGGATGCGGCCATCGAAGCCGTGTCGCTGACATGGTCCGGCGAGGATATCGGCGATGCGTCGGCCGGCGGACGCTTCGACCGCCGCGCGTGGGGCCGCAGGCTCGGCATCACGTCGGGCTTTCCGACGACGGTGATGCTGACTCCGGACTCGACGGCGGACTACGACATCTATCTTTACAGCGAGACTCCGGATGCGAAGGGCAATCCCGTCATTCGCGCGTCGAGCACGAAAGCCGGCACCGGCATCGTCGAGTCGTTCAACTTCACGCCGACCGCGAACGAGAAGCGCTACCTATTCATCAAGCGCGTCTCCGGCAGCGGCGGCTGGAGCCTGACGAGCTTCCCCGAAACCCCGGTGTGCGGCGATCAGACCGTGCAGTCGACCGAGGACTGCGACGACGGCAACACGGTGAGCGGTGACTGCTGCTCGTCAACATGTACCGCCGAGAGCGACGGCTCTCCGTGCAGCGACGGGCTGTTCTGCACGGCTACCGACGCATGCTCGGGCGGCGTCTGCACCGGCTCGGGCAACCCGTGCAGCGGCGGCGCCGAGTGCAACAACTCGTGCAACGAGAGCATCAATAACTGCGCGAGCGCGGCCGGCACGCCGTGTACGAGCGACGCCAATCCGTGCACGCTCGACCAGTGCAGCGGCGCCGGAAGCTGCGCGCATCCGCCCGGCAATGCGGGAAGCGTGTGCCGCAGCGCGACCGGCGTGTGCGATACGGCGGAAACCTGCACGGGCGCGAGCAGCGGCTGTCCGACCGATTCGCTCGTCTCGAGCGCGACCGTCTGCCGCGCGGCCGGCGCGATCTGCGATGCGGCCGAACGCTGCACGGGCTCAGGCCCGGCGTGCCCCGCCGACTCGTTCGCGACCACCGCGACCACGTGTCGTGCGGCAGCAACCGCATGCGATGCCGCCGAAAGCTGCAGCGGAACCAGCAGCGTGTGCCCTGCCGACGGCGTCCGTGATTCTTCGACGGTCTGCCGCAGCGCCGTGAGCGCGTGCGACGTGGCCGAGACCTGCACGGGCAGCGATGCGGCGTGCCCCGCCAACACGTTCGCAACGCCGGACACGATCTGCCGCGCGGCCGGCGGAGTCTGCGATGTGGACGAGCTGTGTCCCGGCACCAGCGCCGTGTGTCCCGCCAACGCGTTTGTGCCCACGTCGTCGGTCTGCCGCGCCATCTCCGGCGTGTGCGACGTTGCCGAGAGCTGCACCGGAAGCACCGCGGACTGCCCGGCGGAAGGCTTCCGCACGTCAGCCACGGCATGCCGCGCGGCGGCGGGCGTGTGCGACGCCATCGAGCGCTGCACCGGAAGCGCGGCAGCGTGTCCCGCCGACCAGCAGCAGGCGAGCTCCGTCGTGTGCCGCTCGTCGGTTTCGCCGTGCGATGCGGCCGAGCGTTGCAGCGGCATCGACTCCGACTGTCCGGGCGACGCCGCGGCTGCGTCCGGCACGGTCTGCCGCGCCGCCGCCGGAGCCTGCGACGTCGCCGAGCAGTGCACCGGCTCGCAGACCTCGTGTCCGGCCGATGCGTTCGCGCCAGGAGACGTCGTCTGCCGGAGCGCAGCCGGCATCTGCGACATTGCCGAATCGTGCCCGGGCACGTCGGCCGCGTGCCCGGCGGACGCCGTCGCACTGGCAAGCGTGACGTGCCGTGCGGCGCAGGGTGTCTGCGACGTTGCAGAGAAATGCACGGGTACCACCAAGACGTGCCCAGCCGACGGTTTCTCGCCGGCTTCGACGACGTGCCGCGCGAAAGCGGGCGACTGCGACGCGGCCGAGAGCTGCACTGGTACGAGCGCGGGCTGCCCGGCCGATGCCGCGCTGCCGACGTCGGTGCTGTGCCGGTCGAGCTCGGGCGAATGCGACGCGGTCGAGCGCTGTGACGGAATCACGACGTCGTGTCCCGCCAACCTGTTCCGCATTGCCGGCGCGCCGTGCGCAAGCGACGGCAAGACGTGCACGAGCGACGTCTGCGACGGTTCGACGGCAGTCTGCCAGCACGTCGCAATCACCGGTGCGTGCGACGACGGATTGTTCTGCAACGGCCCCGATTCGTGCAGCGGCGGATCGTGCAGCGTGCACGCGGGCAATCCGTGTCCGGGTGCCGACGGCGACGCCGACTGCTCGGAAGGATGCCGCGAACAGGGCGCCTCGTGCGATTCGCCCGACCCGGACGGAAGCCCGTGCGACGACGGGATCGCATGCACCGCATCGGATTCGTGTACGGGTGGCGTCTGCAGCGGCGATGCGTCCGCCGGCTGCACGACCACGACGATCGCCGGCCCGATCACGACGACGACGCTCGAAGCCGGCCTCTGCGGCGACGCGAACGGCGACGACGCGATCACCGCGGCCGATGCGCTCCTCACGCTGCGCACGGCCGTCGGCACGTCGACGTGCGCGGTCGACGTCTGCGACTACACCGGCGACTCCAAGGTCACTGCAACCGACGCGCTGGCGATCCTGCGGCGCGCGGTCGGGCAGAACATTCCGCCGCAGTGTCCCGCCGCGCTGAACGCGATCGTCTCGACGACGCTCGCGGTGACGACTACGCTGGACCTTCGATAGCGATACTGGTCTTTCGGGGCGGGGGAATCATGAAATCGTCGTTTCTGTACGGAATCGTCGCGCTCGTCGCGCTGCCGGCGGCGGTCGCGCTCGCCGCGCCGCCGCAGCATCCGGTGCCGCCTGCCAGCCCGCGCGTGCGGCCGGAGCTGCCTTCGACGGCCGAAGTCGATGCCGATCGCAACCGCATCGATGACCGGCTCGACCACGAGACCGGCGAGCTCCGGCGATCGCTCGCGCAGGAGCAGAATGCCGCGCGCCGCGAAGAGCTCGCCGCGCGGCTTGCCGAGCCGGTGCGGGTCGAGGTCGTCTTCGACGCGCAGGTCACTCCGCAGCAGATCGATGCGTTCGATGCGGCCGGCGGCCGCATCGAGCACCTGTACCAGGCCGTCAGCTACGGCTGGAGCGGAGTCGTGCCGCGCGCTGCGATCGACACGCTGCCGGCCGCTCTCGGAGCGTCGCTGCGGCTGGTGGCGCCGGACCTTCCGGTCCAGCTTCATCTCGACGAAGCCACGCGCGGCGGCCGCGTGCGGCCGGTGTGGGCGAACGGTTTCGCGGG
Source organism: Candidatus Limnocylindrales bacterium (assembly GCA_035571835.1). Taxonomy (NCBI): domain Bacteria; kingdom Bacillati; phylum Chloroflexota; class Candidatus Limnocylindria; order Candidatus Limnocylindrales; species Candidatus Limnocylindrales bacterium. The sequence continues at coordinate 18,786 of DATNBU010000030.1, forward strand.
CAGCACGAGTGGCTTCTCCGGAAGCGCCGATACCACGATCGCGATCGTCGACGGCGGCGTCGACGACTCGCACACCGACCTGGCCGGACGCCTCGAGTACTGGAAGGATTTCACGACCGATGCCGAGCCGACGCCGCGCGACATCGGCCATCACGGATCGCATGTCGCGGGCATTGCGTTCGGCACCGGAGCGTCGTTCGGCGTCGGCCCGGGAACGCTGCACTACACCGACAGCAACAATCTCGCGGGCATCGCCGCCAACAATTTCTTCATCAGCATGGTGCATCTTCCGCCGGGTTCGGTGCTGTTCCAGGAGGACGCGACGTGGGTCGGCACGGCGTCGGCGCTGCTGATCCTGGCTTCGCGACCCAACGGCAACACCAGCTTCTTCACGTCGCAGCACGACGCCACGGCCGGGCCGCCGCCGGTGCTGCTCGACACCAACCTGACGACCGACATCAGCCTCGCGTACACGGCGGGGCTCGAACAGAACCAGATGAAGAAGATCGGCCGCTTCGCGATCGTCAACACGGTGACGAACTACCCGGCCGTCGGCGACGGGTTCAACGCGCTTCGCGGTGTCGCGCCCGGCGTGCGCTGGGCCGGCGCCAAGGTCTTCACGAATACCGGAGCGAGCACGAGTGCGATCATCGCGGCCGCGCTCGACGACCTCGTCACCGAAAGCGCGGCGCACAACATCAAGGTCATCAACATCAGCATCGGGATCACCGGAAGCCCGGGCATCGACGTGACGCTGAGGGCCAAGGTCAACACGGTAGTCGAGAACGGCATCATCGTCGTGTGCTCCGGCGGCAACGACGGTCCGGGTTCGGCTGCGGGCAATCAGACCGACGATCCCGGGCGTGCTTCGCTCGTGATCACCGTCGGCGCGAGCAACGACATCAACGAGCTCACGCGCTACACGAGCAGCGGCACGGCGGCGCCGGCTGCGACCGAGGACATCAAGCCCGACGTGCTCGCGCCCGGCGGCTCGGATTACTATTCGTACATCATGTCGGTCGACACCAACGATGCGGACGCGCAGATCGAATCGTTCCCCGACCGCGTTCCCAACGACTACTACAACATCAAGGGCACCTCGATGGCCGCGCCGTTCGTGACCGGGTCGGCGGCGCTCGTGATCGACGCGATGAAACAGGCGGGCACGCCGTGGACGTTCGATCCGGCGCAGCCGCTGTTCGTGAAGATGATGCTGACGGCATCGGCGACCGAGACCAACGCGAACCGCGAGGTCGGAAGCGGAGCCAATCCGACGCTCGGCCGCGCGGCGACGCCGAAGGACGTGTTCGAAGGCTACGGGCTCATCAATCCCGACGCCGCCATCGAAGCCATCTCACTGACATGGTCCGGCGACGAGCTCTCCAGCACGTCGGCCGGCGGCCGCTTCGATCGCCGCGCGTGGGGACGAAAGCTCGGCATCACGAGCGGACCGTCGACGACGATCGCGCTCGCGCCGGCGCAGACGGCCGACTACGACCTCTATCTCTACAGCGACACTCCGGACGCGAAGGGCAATCCCGTCATCCTCGCATCGAGCACGAACGCAGGGCCCGGCGCCGCGGAGACGCTGACGTTCACGCCCACGGCGTCGGAGACGCGCTACCTGTTCATCAAGCGCGTGTCCGGCAGCGGCGACTGGTCGCTGACGAGCTACCCGGAAATCCCGGTCTGCGGCGACGGCAAGCTCCATCCGAACGAAGAGTGCGAGGACGGCAATACCGCCGCCGGCGACTGCTGTTCGCCGACCTGCACGAAGGAGAGCAACGGCTCGCCGTGCAACGACTCGCTGTTCTGCACGGCAACCGATCTCTGCGTAAGCGGCGTCTGCACCGGCTCGGGCGATCCGTGCGCTCTCGGCGGCGACTGCAACGACTCGTGCAACGAAAGTGCGAACAACTGCTCGGTCAGCGCAGGCACCGCGTGCACGAGCGACGCGAACCCGTGCACGCTCGACCGCTGCAACGGCAGCGGCACCTGCGCGCACACCGCCGGCAATGCCGGCAGCATCTGCCGGCCGTCGGCCGGCGACTGCGATGTCGCCGAGACGTGCACCGGATCGAGCGCGACGTGTCCGGCAAATTCGTTTGCAGCGTCCTCGATCGTCTGCCGCGCGGCAAGCGGAGTCTGCGACGCCGCCGAGCGCTGCACCGGCAGCTCGGCCGCGTGTCCGGCCGATTCGTTCGCGGCGACTTCCGCCGTCTGCCGCGCGCCGGCCGGAGGCTGCGATGCGCCGGAGACCTGCGCCGGAACCGGCGGCGGCTGCCCGCCCGACCTCTATCGTTCATCCGGGACGATCTGCCGCGACGCGAGCTCCGTCTGCGACGTTGCCGAGTCGTGCACCGGATCGGCGCCGTCGTGTCCGTCGAATTCGTTCGCGGCCTCGACGACGCTCTGCCGGCCGTCGGGCGGCGTCTGCGACGTTGGCGAATCGTGCACCGGCGCTAGCGCCACGTGTCCCGGCGACACGCTGCTTTCGACGGCGACCGTGTGCCGCACGAGCAGCGGGGTCTGCGATCCTGCCGAAACCTGCTCGGGCGCCGGCGCGTCGTGTCCGGCCGACAGTTTCCTTTCGAGCGCGGCGGTATGCCGCGCGGCAGCGGGAGCCTGCGATCTCGCCGAGCGCTGCACGGGCACGAGCGGTGCGTGCCCGGCGAATCAGGTCGCCGGCAGCGCGGCCATCTGCCGGCCGGCGGTTTCCGTCTGCGATGTCGCCGAACACTGCGATGGAGCGGCAGTGGCGTGTCCCGCCGATGTTTTTGAAACGGCCGGCGTCGTCTGCCGCGAGTCGGCGGGAGTCTGCGACGTCGCCGAACACTGCGCAGGAACATCTGCGGCGTGCGCGTCCGACGCGATGGCGGCAAGCGGTGTGACGTGCCGCGCGAGCGCAGGCGTGTGCGATCCGGCAGAGGGGTGCACGGGAACTGGACCGGCGTGCCCCGGCAACGCACTGGTCGCGGCGCAGGTGACGTGCCGTCCGGCGACGAATGTCTGCGACGTCGCCGAGAAGTGCACCGGCGCTGCCGCCGATTGTCCCGGTGATGCGGTCGCCGGAACGACGGTGACGTGCCGTCCGGGCGCCGGCGAATGCGACGAGGCCGAGGTTTGCGACGGTGCATCGAAAGCGTGTCCGCAGGACGCGCTGCGTGCGGCGGACACGGCCTGCACGGGTGACGCCAACCCGTGCACGGGCGATGCGTGCGACGGATCGTCGGCATCGTGCCAGCATCCGGCCATCGCCGCCCCGTGCGACGACGGTCTGTTCTGCAACGGCAGCGAGTCGTGCGCCGCCGGCACGTGCCAGCATTCCGGCGACCCGTGCCCCGGCGCCGACGGCGACGGTAACTGCGCAGAGAGCTGCAACGAAGGCGAGGATGCGTGCGACGCGTCCGATGCGGATACGAGCCCGTGCGACGACGGGAACTCCTGCACCGCGCCGGACTCGTGCACAGGCGGCTTGTGCAGCGGCGACTCGATCGACGGCTGCGGCACCACGACCACGACGCTGGCTGCCTTCGAGTGCGGCGACGCGAACGAAGACGGTGTCATCACGGCTCCCGATGCACTCAAGGCACTGCGCACAGCGGTCGGCACCGCAACCTGCAGCCTCGCGCTGTGCGACTTTACCGGCGACGGCAAAGTCGGCGCGTCCGATGCGCTCGCGATCCTTCGCCGCGCCGTCGGCGAGGACCTCGAAGGCCATTGTCCGGGTGCCACCGGCGTAACGACGACTCTGTTCGTGACGACGTCGACGACGATCGGCTTGTAAAAAATCGGGAAAATCGGGGACAGACACTGATTTCGCGAAATCGGTGTCTATCCCCGATCTCTAGGGCAGCTCTTCGGGCGGGCGCACCTTGCGGAACGCGCGCCACAGCAGCAGGTCGTACGTGATCTTCATGCCGGCGCCGACGACGAGCGGTGTCATCAGCGACGACGACTGCATGAAGAAGCCGGCGAGGCCGGGACCGGCGGCCCACGCCGCGAGCCGCACGAGGCTCGTCACGCCGGACGCGAACGTCGCTTCCTCGGGCCTGACGACGGCCATCACGTAGGACTGCCGGGTCGGCACGTCCATTTCGACGAGCCCTTCGCGAAGCAGGAACAGCACGGCGGCGACGGGAAAGCTCGGCGCGAACGCGACCGTGACGAGCAGCAGGCTCGACGGGATGTGCGTGAACACCATCGTGTTGACGAGCCCGATCCGTTTCGCGAGCCAGGCCGCGCCGAGGTGCGAGACGGCGTTGAGCAGTCGCGCCGCGAAGAACAGCGCGCCGATCGTCGCTTCGGTGACCGCGAAGCGCTCGAAGAAAAAGTATGACAGCAGCGACGTGACCAGCAGGCCGCCGGCGAGACTGTCGATCGCGAACAATGCCGAGATGCGCACCAGCAGGCCGCGGCTCTCGGTGCTGAGCCGGCGCGCCGGCCGTGAGCCATCGGCGCTGCGGGGCGCTTCGACCTCGGGGCCCAGGCGGAAATACAGCGGCAAGGGAGCGAGCGTCAGCGCGGCGGCCACCAGCATCGTCGATCGGTGCGCGCCGAGGCCACCGGCCCATCCCAGCGCGACGAGCAGCGTCGGCAGGCCGGCGGCGAGCGAGCCGAGCGCATGGCCCGCATCCTGAGCGACGTTGTACCAGGCGAACACACGAGTCCGCGCGTCGTGCGTCGTGGTGGCCGGAAGCATGGCCTGCTCGATGACGAGCGCAGCGCCGCGGTCGCGGCCCATGCCGTTGAGCATTCCTGCAAAGCTGGCAGCAGCGACCGCCACGAACGACGACGACGCGGCCGCCACCGCGCAGCCGATGCTGCCGAGAATCGTCAGCGTGAAAAGCATGCGCCGCCGTCCGAGCCGGTCCGCCGCGAACGTCGCGACCAGCGCCGCGAGCGCACCGCCGAGCAGTCCGGCGGCGACGACGAGGCCGACGCGCGATGCGCCGAGATCGAGATGCGTCAGGTAGAGTCCGAGCTCGACGCCGATGAGCCCGGTCGCGAGCGCGCGCAGGAACGCGGTGGAAAGAAGAGTCGCGCGATCGCGCTCGGCGCTGCCCGTCATGCGCTACGCTGCGGTCCGGCGCCGGCGGCGATGCCGCCGCGGCGCCTCAGCGGCCATGCCATGCCGATGTCCAGGATCGGCGGCCACGCCGCCGCCTAGAAGGAAGCGACCTTCGCGAACGCGTCGACGACCGCAGCCGGCGCCTGCACGAGCTCGATCAGCACGCCTTCGCCTCCGATCGGGAACTGCTCGTTCTCCTTCGGATGAATGAACGTCACATCGAAGCCCGCTGCGCCTTTGCGAATGCCGCCCGGAGTGAATCGGACGCCCTGCGTCTCGAGCCATGCGACGGCCGCACGCAGGTCGTCGATCCACAGGCCGATGTGGTTGAGCGGCGGGTTGTGCACGGCCGGCTTCTTGTCGGCGTCGATCGGCTGCATCAGGTCGACTTCGACCTTGAGCGGGCCGCTGCCGGCAACCGCGATGTCTTCGTCCACGTTCTCGCGTTCGCTCTGGAACGTGCCGGTCACGGTGAGACCGAGCGTGTCGATCCACAGCCGGCGAAGCCGGCTCTTGTCGAGGCCACCGACGGCGATCTGCTGAATGCCGAGGACGCGAAACGGACGGTTGCTCACGAGACTCCTCCAGAGTGGAAATCGCCGTTGCGCCGGTCCGGCGCGCTGCGGCTGACGTGGCGCGGTCGTAACAGAGGATAGCGCGATTCCCAACCTCCGCCGACCCGGCGAGCGCGGCTCGCGCTCTTCTTCCGACCCGGCGAGCGCGGGTCGCGCTCTTCTTCATATTGAACGCCCGCCGAAGACGATGTAGACGCGCGCGACGTGTCCGGCTACGACCCGAAAACTTTTGAATCCCGCTGGTACGAGCGCTGGACCGAATCCGGCGCGTTCGCGCCTCCACCGGCCAGGCTCGACGAGAAGACATTCTCGATCGTTATTCCGCCGCCGAACGTCACCGGCTCGCTGCACATGGGGCACGCGCTCAATAACACGCTCCAGGACGTGCTGACGCGCTACCACCGCATGCTCGGCGAGGCGACGCTGTGGCTGCCGGGCACCGACCACGCCGGCATCGCCACGCAGAACGTCGTCGAGCGCCAGCTCCTCGCCGAAGGTACCGACCGCCATGCGCTCGGCCGCGAGGCTTTCGTCGAGCGCACGTGGAAGTGGAAAGCCGAGTCGGGCGGCAAGATCACCGAGCAGCTTCGCCGCCTCGGCGTTTCATGCGACTGGTCGCGCGAGCGCTTCACGATGGACGAGGGGCTTTCGCGAGCGGTGCGCGAGGTTTTCGTCACCCTGTATGAAGAAGGTCTCATCCGCCGCGACCGCTACCTGATCAACTGGTGCCCGCGCTGCCGCACGGCGCTGTCCGACATCGAAGTCGAGCACGAGGACAAGCCCGGCCATCTCTGGCACCTGAAGTATCCGCTCGAAGACGGCAGCGGCTTCATCTCGGTCGCGACCACGCGTCCGGAGACGATGCTCGGCGACACCGCGGTTGCCGTGCATCCGGACGACGAGCGCTACCGCAGCCTCGTCGGAAAGAACGTGATTCTGCCGGTGCTCGGGCGTGCGATTCCTGTCATCGCCGATACCTACGTCGAAAGCTCGTTCGGCTCGGGCGCCGTCAAGATCACGCCGGCGCACGATCCCAACGACTTCGAGATCGGGCTGCGGCATTCGCTGCCGATGATCTCGGTGATGAACGAAGACGCGACGATGTCGGCCGAGGCCGGTCCGTACGCGGGAATGACGACGGCCGAGTGCCGCGCGGCGCTCGTCGAGCGCTTCACGGCCGACGGTGTGCTCGAGCGCGTCGAAGATCACCGCCACGCGGTCGGCATCTGCTACCGCTGCCGCAACGTCGTCGAGCCGCTGCTGTCCGACCAGTGGTTCCTCGAAGTGCGCGGGCTTGCGGATGCGACGCTCGAGGCGCTCGACGACGGCCGCACGCGCTTCGTGCCGGCGCACTGGGAGAAGACCTACCGCGCGTGGATGGAAGGGATCCGGCCGTGGTGCATCTCGCGCCAGTTGTGGTGGGGCCACCGCATTCCGGCGTGGTACTGCGACTCGTGCGGCCACGTGACGGTTTCGCGCGACGACATCACGACCTGCCCGATGTGCAAGAGCCCGGTGCGCCAGGACGAGGACGTGCTCGACACGTGGTTCTCGTCGGGCCTGTGGCCGTTCTCGACGATGGGCTGGCCGGAGAAGACCGAAGACCTCAGGCGCTTCTATCCGACCACCGCGCTGGTGACCGGCTTCGACATCATCTTCTTCTGGGTCGCCCGCATGATGATGCTCGGCCTGCGCTTCATGGGCGAGGTGCCGTTTCGCGACATCTACATCCATGCGCTGGTCCGCGATGAGCACGGCCAGAAGATGTCGAAGTCCAAGGGCAACGTCATCGATCCGCTGGTAATCGTCGACGAGTTCGGCGCCGACGCGTTCCGCTTCACGCTGGTTGCGTTCGCGGCAATGGGACGCGACGTGCGTCTTTCCGAAGACCGCATCGCCGGCTACCGCAACTTCGTCAACAAGCTGTGGAACGCGGCGCGCTTTGCCGCGATGAAACGCGAAGGCACGCAGACCACCTGCGAGATGCCGCCGGATCCGAAGCTGGTGCCGAACCTGTGGATCCGCTCGCGGCTGGCGGCGACGATTGCCGAGACGCGCGACGCGCTCGACAGCTACCGTTTCAACGAAGCCGCGCAGGCGCTCTACCGCTTCACGTGGAACGAGCTGTGCGACTGGTACATCGAGATCTCGAAGGTGCTTCTCGACGGAAGCGAATCGGATCGCGCCGAGACGCTTGCCACGCTGACCGCAGCGTTCGAGATGCTGCTGCGCCTTCTGCATCCTTTGATTCCGTTCGTGACCGAAGAACTCTGGCACGAGCTGCCCGCGGGCGGTCGCGACGGCAGCGACCTGCTGATGACGGCTTCGTATCCGGAGGCGAATCCGGCGTGGCGCGATGCCGCCGTCGATTCGGCGATGGAAACCCTGATCGAAGTCGTTCGCAGCGTACGCAACATCCGCGCCGAGATGCGCATCGCACCGAGGGTCGAGCTCGAGCTGTGGGTCGAAGACGGCCCGGCCGCCGAGGTGGTGCGCGCGAACGAAGCGATGGTTCGCCGTCTCGCGCGCCTCGGCTCGGTCCGCTACGGCGGCGCGGCTCCGGCGGGCTCGGCGACCGCGGTCGTCACCGGCGCCGAGATCGCGGTGCCGATTGCCGGCCACGTCGATCTGGTTGCCGAGGGCGAACGGTTGCGCCGCGAGATCGAACGAGCCGCGCAGGACGTCGCGCGCGCGTCCGGCAAGCTCGCCAACGAATCGTTCGTCGCACGCGCGAAAGAAGAGATCGTCGAAGGCGAGCGCGCCAAGCTCGCCGCCGCCGAACAGGAAAAGACCGCACTCGAAGCCGCCATCGCACGTCTCGAAGCGATCGGCGCGGCGGGGCCTGTTCGTTGAGCCTTCGGCCCGCACCGGCCGATGACGCCGGCGTGCGCGCGCTGATCCGCCTGGCGCTCCTCGAAGATATCGGCAGCGGCGACCTGACCACGCGGGCCACGGTGCCGCGCACGACGCAGGCTCGCGGCCGCGTCATCGCGCGCGAGCCGCTCGTCGTCGCCGGCATGGGTCTTCTCGACGCGATACTCGAAGAGCTCGCGCGTCTCGGCGATGCCGGGGCCGGGGCGGCGTCGCTGACCGCGACCGAACGTGCACCCGACGGCAGCCGCGCCGCGCGCGGCGCGACCTTGTGCGTGCTCGACGGCGACGCATGGGGCGTGCTCACGCTCGAGCGTACGTTCCTCAACTTCCTCGGGCGCCTGAGCGGAATCGCGACCGAAACGGCGCGCATCGTCGGTGCGGTGCGCGAAGCCGGCTGCACGACGCGGATCCTCGATACGCGCAAGACCACGCCGGGATGGCGGCTGCTCGAAAAGCACGCGGTCGCGTGCGGCGGCGGCTCCAATCATCGCATGGGCCTGTTCGATGCGGTGCTGATCAAGGACAACCACGTGATCGCGGCCGGAGGAATCGCAGAGGCCGTTCGTGCGGCAATCGCCAATGCGCCGGACGGCGTGCCCATCGAAGTCGAATGCGACACGCTCGAGCAGGTGCGCATCGCGCTCGCCGCCGGAGCGACCTCGGTACTGCTCGACAACTTCACTCCCGAAGCCGTCCTCGAAGCGGTGCAATGGATCGGCGGCCGCGCGGAGATCGAAGTGTCCGGCGGCATCACCGACGAGAACGTGGTCGCGTACGCCAAGGCCGGCCCCGACTCGATCTCGCTCGGCCGACTCACGCATTCGGCGCGCGCGGCCGATGTCAGCATGGAAGTGGGGCTTCTCGTATGAGCACACGGCGCGGCATCCTCGCGGCGCTCGAAGAGGCGCACGACTTCATCTCGGGTGAGCATCTTGCCGAGCGGCTCGGAATCTCGCGCGCCGCGGTCTGGAAGCACATCGCCGCGCTCAAGCACGGCGGTTACGAGATCGACGGCATCCGCTCGCGCGGCTACCGGCTGATCGCGCCGCCGTCGATGCTGAGCCAGGCGGCGATCCACTCGCGCACCGAAGGCCTGCGCATCGGCAAAAGCATCCTCGTGCTCGAGGTCACGCGCTCGACCAACAGCGATGCGATGGCGCTCGGCCGCGAAGGCGCACCGGAAGGCAACGTCGTGATCGCGGAGGAACAGACTGCCGGCCGCGGCCGGCTCGGACGCACGTGGGAATCGAGCCGCGGCGTCAACCTCTACATGTCGATCCTGCTGCGCCCGCAGGTTCCGCCGTGGCGTGCGCCGCAGCTTTCGCTCGTCGCGGGCGTGGCCGTGGCCGAGACGGTCAGTGAAGAAGGCATCGATGCGCGCATCAAGTGGCCGAACGATGTCGTGACGATGGCCGGCGGCGTGGCTGCGGCCGGCACGGCCGTGCGTCCGCCGCTGCGAAAGCTCGCCGGCATCCTGACCGAGATCGAGGCGGAGGCCGACTGCGCGCGCTTCGTCGTCGTCGGAATCGGCGTCAACCTGAACAGCGATGCGTCGCATTTTTCGCCGGAGCTCGAAGGCAAGGCGACGTCGGTGCTTCTCGAGCGCGGCGCGCGCACCGACCGCGCGGCGTTTGCCGCGCGCCTGCTCTCGCGTTTCGAGGAATGCTATGACGCATGGACGCGGGGAGGTTTTCCGGCGATTGCGCCGCGCTGGCGCGCGCTGTCGGTGCTCGACGGCCGCACGGTCGACATTGCGTCGCCGGGCGAGCATGCGACCGGCATCTGCGCCGGCATCGACGACGATGGTGCGCTGCTCGTCGACATCGACGGCGGCACGCGCCGCCGCGTCCTCGCGGGCGACGTGACGATCTCGGGAGGTTACAACTGATGCCTGCGGTTAACGGACTCCTGCTCGCGTTCGACGTCGGCAACACCAACACGGTGATCGGCCTGTTCGACGGCAAGCACCTGACGCGCCACTGGCGCCTGACCACCGCCGCCGAACGCACGTCGGACGAATATGGCATCCTGATGTGGAGCCTGTTCCAGGCGGTCGGTCATGCCATCCCGAAAGTGAGCGGGGTCATCGTCGCCAGCGTCGTGCCTCCACTTACCAGCACGGTGGAAGCGCTCAGCCAGGATTACTTCGGCGCGAAGGCGCTCGTCGTCGGGCCCGGGATCAAGACCGGCATGCCGATCCTTTACGAGAATCCGCGCGAGGTCGGCGCCGATCGCATCGTCAACGCGGTCGCCGCGTACGACCGCACGCACTCGGCGACGATCATCGTCGACTTCGGTACCGCGACGACGTTCGACTACGTGACGGCCAAGGGCGAATACGTCGGCGGCGTGATCGTTCCCGGCATCGGAATCTCGCTCGACGCCCTGTATTCGCGCACCGCCAAGCTGCCGCGCGTCGAGATCGCTCGCCCCCCTCGAGTGGTAGGACGCAACACCGTTCATGCCATCCAGGCCGGGATCTGCTACGGCTACGTCGAGCTCGTGGACGGACTGGTCCGTCAGATCGAGAAGGAAGAGGGCGTAAAGTGTCGCGTCCTTGCAACAGGTGGTCTGGCCCCGTTAATTGCAGAACAGTCGGCAACGATCGAAGAAGTGGACGAGTTTCTGACGCTCGACGGCCTGCGGCTGGTGTACGAACGGAACTGAGCCCGAGCGTTCTTTTTTCGGTGTGCACGAGCACACTCTGACGCGCCGGTGCCCCGGCGCGCGGCGCGAGTCGGAGGAAGCCATGGCCGCTCCCCAGGTCGAACCATCACGGATCCGGACCGTCGCCCTGGTCGGACAGGGCGGAGCCGGCAAGACCACCATCGCCGACGCGCTCGCATTTGCCGGCGGCGGCACCCAGCGCCTCGGCCGCGTCGACGACGAAACGTCGCTGTTCGATACCGAGCCCGAAGAGATGAGGCGGCGCTGTACGATCTCCGCGTCGCTGCACCACCTCGCGTGGGACAAGCACGAGGTGACGATCCTCGACACTCCCGGCCAGGGCAATTTCGTTGCCGAAACCCACTACGTGCTGCGCGGCGCGTCGGGCGTCGTGCAGGTCGTCGATGCGACGACGACGGTGCGAGCCGAGGCGCACAAGGTCTGGAAGTGGGCCGCCGACCTCGCGCAGCCGGTGCTGTTCGCGATGACGAAATGCGATCGGCCCGAGGCCGACGTCGATGCGCGGCTGGCCGAGCTTCAGGAGGAGCTCGGCGCACGGCCTGTGCTGCTGACGATTCCGATCGTCGAAGGCGGCGCGATGACCGGCGTCGTCGACGTGCTCGAGCAGAAGGCGTTTCTGTACGAAGGCGCGACCGGCAAGGCGAAGGCCGCGCCGATTCCGGAGTCGCTCGCCGCGCGCGCCGCTGAGCTGAGGAGCCAGCTCACCGAAGCCGCCGCCGAAGGCGACGACGAGCTGCTCGAGAAGTATCTCGACAAAGGCGACCTCGATCCCGACGACATGGTCAAAGGCCTGTCGCTCGCGATGCTGGCACGCACTTGCCAGCCGGTGCTCGCGGTGTCCGGGCTCGCCAACATCGGAATCGCGCAGCTTCTCGATGCGATCGCGCGGCTAACGCCGGCGCCGTGCACGCTGCCGCCGGCCAGGGCGAAAGACGAGCAGGGCAAGGAGATCGAGGTCAAGCCCGATCCGTCGGCGCCGTTTTCGGGATTCGTCTTCAAGACCATCATCGATCCTCATGTCGGCCAGCTTTCGCTGTTCCGCATCATGTCGGGAACGGTCACCGCCGAGACGGCCGTCGTCAACACCGCCAACCGCACCAAGGAACGGCTCGGTCATCTGCTCAAGCTCGAAGGCCGCAAGACGAAGGAAGTCGAATCGGCAACCGTCGGCGAAGTGCTCGCCGTAGCGAAGCTGCGCGACACGCACGCAGGCCAGACGCTTGCCGACGTGTCGCGTCCCGTCGCCATCGACGGCTTCGAACCGCTGACGCCGGCCATCAGCTTTGCGATCGAGGCCAAGAAGCGCGGTGAAGAAGACAAGGCGATGCAGGGCCTGATGAAGATGTGCGAGGAAGACCTCGCGCTGCGCGTCGACCGCAACGAGGAGACGCACCAGATGATCGTCTCCGGCAGCGGCCAGCTCCACGTCGAGGTCTCGTGCGAGCGTCTCGAGAGGAAGTACGGCGTCGGCGTCAACCTGAAGGCGCCGCAGGTTCCGTATCGCGAAACCATCCGCTCGAAGGTGCCGGCGCACGGCCGCCTGAAGAAGCAGAGCGGCGGTCACGGCCAGTTCGCCGACTGCAAGATCGAGATCGAGCCGCTGCCGCGTGGCGGCGGCTTCGAATTCGTCGACAAGATCGTCGGCGGCGCGGTGCCGAGGAACTACATTCCGGCGATCGAGAAGGGCGTCGTCGAAGGTCTGCGGGCCGGCACGCTGGCGGGCTACCCGGTGGTCGACGTGCGCGTGACGCTCGTCGACGGCCAGTACCACGACGTCGATTCGTCCGAAATGGCGTTCAAGGTGGCCGGCTCGATGGCGATCAAGGAAGGCCTGCCGCAGGCCAAGCCGGTGCTTCTCGAGCCGTTCGCGTCGCTCGTCGTCACGGCTCCCGATGCGTGCATGGGCGACGTGCTCGGCGATCTCAATTCGCGCCGCGCAAAGGTCGAAGGTATGGAGCAGCGCGGTCATTCCGAGGTCATCCGCGCCAAGGTTCCGATGTCCGAAGTTCTGCGGTACGCGTCGGATCTGACTTCGATGACCAGCGGGCGGGGGAGCTTCGACATTTCGTTTTCGCACTACGAGGCGGTTCCCGAGCAGCTGACGGCCAAGCTCGTTGCCGAGCTCAAGAAGAAGAGCGCCGAAGCGTAGCGACGTTCGCACGGCGGGACCGGGCAGAACGGCCGCAGCAGGCTGCGGCTGCACCAGCGGTGAGGGTGGCTGCGGCATCGGCCGCGCGGTTGGAAGAGGGGAAAACCAGAGTTGAGCGATACCGGCGTTCCCGCCGCCAGAGACCGGGCCCATCTAGCCGCCCTGGTGCTCGGCGCGATCGGTGTCGTCTTCGGCGACATCGGAACCAGCCCGCTCTACGCGTTCCGCGAGTGCTTCGCGCATCACGACCTCGCGATCACGCCAGCGAACGTGCTCGGGCTGCTGTCGATCATCGTCTGGTCGCTGCTCATCGTCGTCACCGGCAAGTACCTGTTCTTCGTTCTTCGCGCCGACAATCGCGGCGAAGGCGGAATGCTCGCGCTGATGACGCTCGTCGTCCCGCCCGACCGCCGCGACAAGAAACGCAACGTTCCACTGGTGCTGCTCGGCGTATTTGGCGCGACGCTTCTTTACGGCGACGGGATGATCACCCCGGCGATCTCCGTGCTGAGCGCGGTCGAAGGTCTGAAGATCGCGGCGCCCGAGCTCGAAGCATTCGTCGTGCCGATCTCGGTAGCCGTCCTGAGCGGCCTGTTCTTCGTGCAGCGCCACGGAACCGGCACGGTCGGATTGTTCTTCGGCCCGGTCACGCTGGTGTGGTTTTCGACGCTCGGCATTCTCGGGAGCACGTGGATCGCGCGCAGCCCGGAAGTGCTCGCCGCGTTCAATCCGCTCCGTGGCGTCGAGTTTTTCCTGGCCAATGGCCTGGCCGGGTTCCTCGTGCTCGGCTCGGTGCTTCTCGTGGTCACCGGTGCCGAGGCGCTTTACGCCGACATGGGCCACTTCGGAAAAACTCCGATCCGAATGGCGTGGCTCGCCATTGCGGGCCCGTGTCTCGTGCTCTGCTATTTCGGACAGGGGGCGCTGCTGCTCGCGCATCCGGAGGCGGTCGCCAACCCGTTCTACAACATGGCCCCGTCGTGGGCGCTGTATCCGCTGATCGGCCTTGCCACCGCTGCGACCGTGATCGCCTCCCAGGCGGTGATCTCCGGCGTGTTCTCGATCAGTCGGCAGGCGATTCAGCTCGGCTATCTCCCGCGCATGCAGGTGCTGCATTCGTCGGCGAAGGAAATCGGCCAGATTTACGTGCCGGCAGTCAACGCGGCGCTGTTCGTCTCGACGGTGATCCTGGTGCTGTGGTTCCGTTCGTCGGACCGGCTCGCCGGCGCCTACGGGATGGCCGTTTCGCTCGACATGCTGATCACGACCACGCTCGCGTCGCTGTGCGCGTGGCGGCGCTGGGGATGGTCGCCGTGGGTCGTGCTGATACTCAGCTCGGCGCTGCTGACGATCGATTCGGCGTTCTTCGTGGCAGCCTCGACCAAGTTCTTCCACGGCGGGTGGCTGACAGTCGTCGTGGCGCTGACCGTCTTTGCGATCATGACCACGTGGCGACGGGGCGTGAACCTGCTCAACGACTACGCAGTCGCTGCGCGGATCCCGGTCGAATACTTCCTTGCCGACCTCGACGCCCATCCGCTGACACGGGTTTCCGGGACTGCCATCGTCATGGATGCGCGCGGCGACGGCGTTCCGCGCACACTTCTGCACAACATCCGGCACAACAAGGTTTTGCACGAGCGCATCATTCTGTTGACGATGCGCACGGCCGACATTCCGCACGTGCCGCCCAAGGGCCGCCTTCACATCCACCGCTACCGGGACGACTTCGTGCGGATCGTCGCCGACTACGGATTCATGGAAGACCCGAGCGTTGCCGACGTGTTCGAGCTCGCGCGCGAGCGCGGCCTGTCCTGCGACGCCGACGCGACGTACTTCTTCGGGCGGGACACGCTTGTCATCGGAAAGAAAAAAGGTCTTATGACCTGGCGAAAGTACCTGTACGACTACATGTTCCGCAATGCGTACGGGGCGTACCTGCACCTTGGCGTACCTCCGAACCGCGTGATCGAGATCGGACAGCAGGTCGAGATTTGATGAGTCCAACGGCGAGCAACTCCGCGCGGCCAGCGCGCGATCCCGGACGCGGCCGGAAGCTGCGGGCACGGTAACCAGGCATGCTCGAAGCCGCGCCGGTCGAACCGGTCTCCGCAAGCGCCGCCGAAGGCAGCGCGCACGTCCACGACAGCGGCGTCGCCGGCCACGGCAACCGCACGGCCGCGCTGGTGCTCGGCGCCATCGGTGTCGTTTTCGGCGACATCGGCACGAGCCCGCTGTACGCGTTCCGCGAATGTTTCGAGCACCACGGGCTGGCGGTCACCGCGCCGAACGTGCTCGGCCTGCTTTCGATCGTCATCTGGTCGCTGCTGCTGATCGTCACGCTGAAGTATCTGTTCTTCGTCATGCGCGCCGACAACGGCGGCGAGGGCGGGATCCTCGCGCTGATGACGCTGGTCGTGCCGCCCGACCGGCGCCGCGACCGCCGCAACCGCCTGTTCGTCACGTTCGGCCTGTTCGGAGCCACGCTGCTCTACGGCGACGGAATGATCACGCCGGCGATCTCGGTGCTCAGCGCCGTCGAGGGTCTCGAGCTCGCCACGCCGTTCTTTACGCCGTTCATCGTACCGATCTCGATTGCCGTGCTGACCGGCCTGTTCTGGATGCAGCGTCACGGCACCGGCAAGGTCGGACAGATCTTCGGCCCGATCACCGTGGTGTGGTTCGGCGTGCTCGGAGCGATGGGCACGAGCTGCATTCTCGAGCATCCGGCGGTGCTCGCGGCGTTCAATCCGTTCCTCGGCCTGGGTTTTTTTGCGAAGAACGGGCTCGAAGGGTTTCTCGTCCTCGGCTCGGTGCTGCTCGTCGTGACCGGCGCCGAAGCGCTGTATGCGGACATGGGCCATTTCGGCCGCCGTCCGATCCGTATTGCATGGATGTCGGTGGCCGGGCCGTCCCTGCTGCTGTGTTATCTCGGGCAGGGCGCGCTGCTCATCGAGCATCCCGAGATGATCAACAATCCGTTCTTCAACATGGCTCCGTCGTGGGCGCTGCTGCCGCTGGTCGTGCTCGCCACGGCTGCGACGGTGATCGCCTCGCAGGCCATCATCTCGGGAGTGTTCTCGCTGTCGCGGCAGGCTCTGCAGCTCGGCTACCAGCCGCGCGTCGAAGTCTGCCATTCGTCGGCGCACGAGATCGGACAGGTCTACGTGCCGGTCATCAACTGGATCCTGTTCGTCGCGACCATCACGCTGGTGGTCGGATTCGGATCGTCCGCCTCGCTGGCCGGCGCGTACGGTATCGCCGTCGCGCTGACGATGGTGGTCACGACGATCCTGACCGGCGTCTGTGCGCGCCGGCGCTGGGGATGGTCCAAGCCTGCCGCGATCGCGCTGACCGGCGCGTTCCTCGTCATCGATCTCGCGTTCTTCGGCGCGGCATGCACGAAGATCCTGGACGGCGGCTGGGTGCCGCTCGCCGCCGCGGTGATCGTCTACACGATCATGAAGACCTGGCGGCGCGGCGCCGACCTGCTCAACGAATACGCGACCGCCGCGCGGCTGCCGGTCGAATACTTCCTGGCCGACCTCGACGCGCATCCGGTTACGCGCGTGCCCGGCACGGCGATCTGCATGGACGCGCGCGGCGCCGGCGTTCCGAGGACGCTCCTCCACAACATCAAGCACAATCACGTGCTTCACGAGCACATCATCCTGCTGACGATCCGGACGGCCGAGAGTCCGCACGTCGAAGACCAGAACCGGCTGCGGATCCATCGCTATCGCGACGATTTCATCCGCATCATCGCGCAGTACGGATTCATGGAGAACCCCACGGTCGCCCAGGTGCTCGAGCTCGCGCAGCAGGCGGGAGTCGACGTCGACCTGCAGCGCGCCACGTACTTCTTCGGGCGCGAGACGCTCATCATCGGCGACAAGAAAGGACTTGCGACGTGGCGCAAGTACATCTTCGATTTCCTGTTCCGCAACGCGTACGGCGCGTACCTGCATCTCGGCGTTCCGCCGAATCGCGTGATCGAGATCGGCCAGCAGGTCGAGATCTGATCGATTCGCAGTGACGAGCCGTCCGTTCTGCGGTCGGTCTTGTGAGAGCCACGGCAGGGGAGGAGAATCGCGCCATGCACGTAAAAGCGAGGCATGAGACAACCGCGCGCATGTTCGCGCGATGCGCGAGACGACTGGCTGCAGGCTGTGTCACCGCGAGCCTCGTCGTGGCGGCTTGCGGGCCGACCGCGGCGGCTCCGGCTGACCTCGATCCGAGCTTCGACCTTGACGGTATTGCGATCACGCCGGTCGGTTTCTCGCAGGATCATGGCATGGCGGCGGCAGTGCAGCCGGACGGGAAGGTCGTCGTTGCGAGCCAGTGGTGGATCAAGAACTATCTCTACCAGAGCGAATTCGGAGTGACGCGCTTCAATGAGAACGGAAGTCTCGATGCGACGTTCGGGTACGGCGGCACCGCGAAAATCGTTCTCGGCGGCGTAAGCGACCAGCCGAGGTGCATCGCGATTCAACCGGATGGAAAGATCCTTACCGGCGGCCATGTGGCTGCCGAGAATGGGCAGGACGATTCGCCGTATGCGCTGGTCCGGCAGAACACGGATGGGAGTCTCGACACGAGTTTCGGTGGCACGGGAATCGTGTCGGTGCCGGGAAGCCCGAGCGGTGTATTCGGGATCGAAGCGATCACTGACATTGCGATCCAGACCGACGGGAAAATTCTCGCCGCCGTATCGGATAGCGAGAGCAACATGCTCGCGCGATTCAACCCCGACGGAAGTCTCGACCCGGGCTTCGGCGCCGGCGGCATCGTAACGGTCACTCCCGGCAACGGTCTTCGTCATCCCGGGATGGCACTTGCGGCGGACGGCAGGATCGTCACGGCCGCCGTGTACTCCGATGCCGGTACGTATCTCGTCGTTCACCGTTTTCTCGCGGATGGGACGCTCGATGCGGGCTTCGACGCGGACGGAAGCGTTGTGATGTTGATGCCGGGAGATGCGGGCGTTGCGGGAGTGGGGATCCAGCCGGACGCAAGGATCGTCGTCGCGGCCAACTACTTCAGCGTGGCCGGACGCGGCGTGATGATCCTGCGCTACAACGAGGACGGGACGCTCGACACGGACTTCGGCGAAAATGGCATCGTCACGGACCCCGACCTCGACGCGTCGAAACTCGCGTTGCTGAGCGACGGGCGGATCCTGTTGCTCGGCGGGGACGGCCAGTTGGTTGCGGTGCGCTACCACTCCGACGGCAGCCGCGACCAGTCGTTCGGAACGTCCGGCATCGCGATCAGTCCGTTTCTCAATAACAACTACAACGCGTGGTACGGAGCGACGCTGGTCGGCGATGGTGGCGTCGTCGTCGCGACCACCACCGACGACACGTTTGATTCGGACCTGCTGGTTGCACGGCTCGCGCTGACCGCATGCGGCGACGGCGCGGTGGACTTCGGCGAGCAGTGCGACGACGGCAACGCGAGGAGCGGTGACGGATGCTCCGGCGGTTGCCGCGTCGAGTTCTGTCCGCCCGCGCCGATTCCATCGTCGTCGTGCGCGTCGGCAGGACGCGCGGACCTGCTGATCCGAGCTGTAGGCTCGAAGCACGCCGTTCGCTGGAAATGGAGCCGCGGCGACGCGGTCGATGCGGCCGACCTCGGCCTTCCGGACTCCGACACGAAGTACGGTTTGTGCGTGTATGGCTCTTCCGCCGGCGCCTCTTCGCTCGCGGTCGGACTTACGGTGACTCCCGGATCCTTGTGGATCGAAAACGAAAACGGGGGCTGGACCTATGCAGACTCCAAGGGCAGCAATGACGGGGTGCAGAGCGCGGAGCTCACGCCCGGCATGGCCGGAGCATCGAGTGCGAGGATGGGCGCGCGCGGCGGCTACACACTGGTTCCGACCGCGGTCAGCGCGTCGCGCTTCATCAGTCAGGATCCTGTCGTAACCGTGCAGCTGATCAGCTCGGACGGCCTTTGCCTGACGAGCGAGCTTACCGCCGTCCAGACCTCGCGTAACTCGGAAGGTCGCTTTCACGGCGCTGCGCGCTGAATGCGCGCGCTTCGCGCGGATCCCGCCCCGTCACCGTAGCGCCGTCAGCGCGCCGGGCCGCTCGTCCGATCGGAATGCCGTGTCCATGACCATCGGTCTCCAAGTTTAACGCTCGACATCGCCCAGGCAACGTAGCGTCCGCACTGCCAGCGCGGCTACGACAGTTCTGGAATGAGATTCCGACGAGTGCGCCCTGTGCGCGGGCGACGAGAAGGGTCCAGATGCGAGGCGGATTCCGGCGTAGTGAGGGAGTCGTACTTCCCGTACGTCGACCGAACGAAGCCGGAATCCAACGAAGCAGATGGGCCCTTATCGGCGTCCGCCCCGTCTTGAATCGCTATGAAATCCCTGCGTTTTCGCACTGCGTCGTTTTGACTCCCCCGTCTTTGCCCGATACGGTCCCGCGACCGACGCGCCAGTCCCGCCGAGAAGGCGGGAATCGCTCCGGGGAGACGCTCCGGACCGAGGACGACGTCGCTCCTTGAGAGCGAGATGCCGACCTACAAACACGTGACCGTTCCGTCCGGCGGCGAGAGAATCGGGCTCGATTCGTCCGGCCGCCTCGAAGTTCCCGACAATCCGATCCTGCCTTTCATCGAAGGCGACGGTACCGGCCCCGACATCTGGAAAGCTTCCGTCAGGGTCTTCGATGCCGCGGTCGCCAAGGCCTACGGCGGCAAAAAGAAGATCGCGTGGATGGAGATCTACGCCGGCGAGAAGGCCAACGAGGTCTACGGCCCGGCAACCTGGCTTCCCGACGAGACCAACGACGTCATCCGCGAGTTCCGCGTGGCCATCAAGGGCCCGCTGACGACGCCGGTCGGCGGTGGCATCCGCTCGATCAACGTCGCGCTCCGGCAGATCCACGATCTTTACGCGTGCGTGCGGCCGGTGCGCTACTTCAGCGGCGTTCCGTCGCCGGTCAAGGCTCCCGAAAAGCTCAACATCGTACTGTTTCGCGAGAACACCGAGGACGTCTACTCGGGCATCGAGTTCCAGGCCGGCAGCGCTGACGCCGACGCGGTCGCGAAGTTCATCACGTCGAAGTGCAAGAAGGAGATCCGTCCCGGATCGGCGATCGGCGTCAAGCCGACGTCGAAAGAGGGCAGCCAGCGTCTCGTCCGTCGCGCCGTTGCCTATGCGATCGCGAACAACCGCAGCTCGGTGACGATTGTCCACAAGGGCAACATCATGAAGTTCACCGAAGGCGCGTTCCGCGACTGGGGCTACGAGCTCGCGGCCAGCGAGTTCGGCGCGCAGACGATCACCGAGAACGAAGTCTACGAGAAGCACGGCGGCAAGGCGCCGGCCGGCAAGGTCGTGATCAAGGACCGCATCGCCGACGCGATGTTCCAGCAGCTGCTGCTGCGCCCCGACGAGTACGAAGTCGTTGCGACCATGAATCTCAACGGCGACTATCTCTCCGATGCAGCCGCGGCGCAGGTCGGCGGGCTCGGGCTCGCGCCGGGTGCGAACATCGGCGACCAGGCCGCCGTCTTCGAAGCGACGCACGGCACTGCGCCGAAGTACGCGGGCCTCGACAAGGTGAATCCCGGCTCGGTGATCCTGTCGGGCGTGCTGATGTTCGAGCACCTCGGCTGGAGCGAGGTCGCCCGGATGATCGAATCGTCGGTCGAAAAGACCATTTCGTCGAAGGTCGTCACCTACGACCTCGCGCGCCAGATGGAAGGCGCAAAAGAAGTTTCGTGCTCCGGCTTCGCGAGCGCGATGATCGAGAACCTGTAATCGAAACGTAAACAGAAAGCGGCGACCTCACAGCGGGGTCGCCGCTTTTGCATTCAAGAGGAACGCAGAAATGGCACGTAAGAAGATCGCACTGATTGGTGCAGGCAACATTGGTGGAACGCTCGCGCATCTTGCCCTGATTCGTCACCTCGGCGACGTGGTCCTGTTCGACGTCGTCGATGGCCTGCCGCAGGGAAAAGCGCTCGATCTGTTCGAAGGCGGACCGATCGAGGGCTTCGACGCATCGATCAAGGGCACCAACAGCTACGCCGACATCGCCGGCGCCGACGTCTGCATCGTCACGGCCGGCCTTGCGCGCAAGCCGGGCATGAGTCGCGACGACCTGCTCGCGACCAACTCGAAGATCATGAAGTCGGTTGCCGAGGGCATCCGCACGCACGCGCCGGATTCGTTCGTGATCGTGATCTCGAATCCTCTCGACGCGATGGTGACGCTCTGCAAGCGCGAGACCGGTTTCCCGAAGAACCGCGTCGTCGGCATGGCGGGCGTGCTCGACTCGGCCCGCTACCGCTCGTTCATCGCCGCTGAGCTCGGCGTCTCGGTGCACAGCGTGCACGCAATGGTGTTCGGCGGACACGGAGACGACATGGTGCCGGTGCGCTCGGCCTGCACGGTCGGCGGAGCGCCGATCGCGACGCTCATCAGCGACAAGCGTCTGTCGGAGATCGAGGAGCGCACGCGCAAGGCCGGCGGCGAGATCGTCGCGCTGCTGAAGACCGGCTCCGCGTACTACTCGCCGGCGACCGCGGCGATCCAGATGGCCGAGGCGTTCCTGCTCGACAAGAAGGAAATCCTGCCGTGCGCCGCGTACCTCGACGGCGAATACGGCTTCAAGGGCCTGTACCTCGGCGTACCCGTCATCATCGGCGCGGGCGGCGTCGAGAAAGTCATCGAAATTCCTCTGTCGGCCGACGAGAAGAAGCAGGTCGACGTATCGGCAAGCCACGTCTCCGAGCTCGTCAGCGCGCTCGACAAAGTCCTCGCAGGCTGAAGCGAAATGAACGTACACGAGTATCAGGGCAAGGCGCTGCTCGCGCGCTACGGCGTGCCGGTGCCGCGCGGTGAAGTGGCCGAGAGCCCGGAACAGGCCGGCGAGATCGCGAAGCGTCTCGGAACCAGCGTGGTCGTCGTCAAGTCGCAGATTCACGCGGGCGGACGCGGCGCCGGCGCGATCGTCGACAACGAAGCCGAAGCCGCCGAGATCTTCGCGAAGAATCTCGCGAAGGAAGGCCTTCCGAAGCATGGGCACAAGGGCGGCGTCCGCGTCGTCAAGTCGGCGGCCGACGCCACCGAAGCGGCGCGCTCGATTCTCGGCAAGCTTCTGGTCACGCGCCAGACCGGCGCGAGCGGACGCGAAGTGCGCCGCGTGCTCGTCGAAGAAGGCTGCGACATCGGCCGCGAGCTCTATCTCTCCGTGCTGCTCGACCGCGGCACCGGCCGCGTGATCCTGATGGCGAGCCAGGCCGGCGGCATGGACATCGAGCACGTCGCAGCCACGACCCCCGAGAAGATCTTCCGTGTGACGGTCGATCCCGCGCTCGGGCTGCAGGACCACCAGGCGCGCCGCCTGTCGTTCCAGCTCGGCGTGCCCGCCGCGAAGCTCGACGAGTGGGTGGCCTTCTTCCACGGCATCTACAACGCCTACGTCGGCATCGACGCGGCGCTGGTCGAGATCAACCCGCTGGTCGAGACCAAAGACGGCAGCCCGCTGGCGCTCGACGCGAAGATCTCGCTCGACGACAACGCGCTCTACCGCCACGACGACATCCGCGCGCTGCGCGACGAGCACGAGGAAGATCCCAAGGAACAG
>DATNBU010000031.1 GCA_035571835.1 Candidatus Limnocylindrales bacterium
GGCTCTGCAACGGGACGTTCGTCCCGACGTGCGGCGATGCAGACGGAATCTGTCCGCAGGACTGCAGCCTCGAGGCCGACGAAGACTGCAGCGTGTGCGTCAGCCGTTCGATCCTGCTGACCGGATGCGAGCTGAAGGTGACGCGGCGGCGCACGCCGGACCGGACCGATCGCATGAGCATCCGGTGCGAGATCGACGCATGCGATGCGGCCGGCGGAATCCTGCCATCCGGTGAGGGCATCGAGCTGCTGCTCGCGGACGCGTCCGGAGTATGCTTCCGCGATCGCCTTGCCGGACAGGAATGCGTGCAGACATCCACGGGATACCGCTGTAGCCCCGCCGACGGCACCGATCCCGGCATCCACGTTCTCAAGCTCAAGGCACACTCGGCGTGCGAGTACAGCCTGCGCGCCAAGCTGACCGGCAGCGACCTCACCTGTCTCGACGCCGCACGCTCGCCGTGGGTTCCCACGCTGATTCTCGGAGACGACTGCGGCGACGTCGGTTGCCCGATGTCGGGCACCGACAAAGCTTCTTGTCCGGGCACGTGCGGCAACGGCGACGCGTCGGATGCGGGCGAGCAGTGTGATGGCGGTGACGACTCGATCTGCCCCGGACTTTGCGACTCGACCTGCACGTGCCGGTAAGAATTCCGGCATTCGGCGCATCGAAGCGCGCGGATTGCGCGATCACGCGCGCGCACTGACTGTTCCGCGCCGGTTCAGCCGAGAACGATCCTGATCTTGTGCAGCTTGCCGTCGCGCCGGAGCACGATGCGTGCGCCGTTCTTGTCGACCGGCAGCGCCGCGCTGCCGAGCGACGCGGAAACGACCGACGCCGCGCACCCCGACGGATTTTCCACCTCGATGTCGTAGACGGTGCGCCTGTCCGGAAGGCGGTAACGGATGCGGAACCCCGGCCACGAATCCGGCACGCACGGCTTGATGCGCAGCAGCCGCCCTTCCTCGATCGTCAAGCCCAGCAGCGATTCGATGCCGGTGCGATACATCCAGGCCGCCGAGCCGGTGTACCAGGTCCATCCGCCGCGCCCGAGATGCGGCGCCGCACCGTAGATGTCGGCGGCGACCACGTACGGCTCGACCTTGTAGAGCGAGGCCGCGTCGCGGTCGCGTGCGTGCATCACCGGCGAGATCATCTCGAAGTACGAAACTGCGCGGTCGCGCTTGCCCATTCTCGCGAGCGCACGGATCACCCAGATCGCAGCATGCGTATACTGGCCGCCGTTTTCGCGAATGCCGGGAACGTAGCCCTTGATGTACCCCGGATCGTGCGACGTCTTGTCGAACGGCGGCCACAGCAGCCGGATGATGCCGGCCTGCCTGTCGAGAAGCTGCTCTTCGATCGAACGCATGGCCGACGATGCGCGCGCCGGCGTCGCGATGCCCGAGAGCACCGCCCACGCCTGCGCAATCGCATCGATGCGGCACTCGTCGCTGGAAGCCGATCCCAGCACCGATCCGTCGTCGTAGTACGCGCGCCGGTACCACTCGCCGTCCCATCCGGATTTTTCGATGCCGGCGGCGAGCGTCTCGCGATACTGGCGGTATCGCCGCAGCCGTTCCCAGTCGGAACGTTTTTCGACGATCGGAACGAACAGGTCGAGGATCGTCACGAGGAAGAATGCGAGCCACACGCTTTCGCCGCGACCGCCGCGGCCGACGCGGTTCATCCCGTCGTTCCAGTCGCCGGTTCCCATCAGTGGAAGGTCGTGCGCACCGGACGTCAGCGAGCGGTCGAGCGAGCGGCAGCAGTGCTCGTACATCGATACGGGATCGTTCACGCGTTCGGGAAGCAGGTACGTTTCGTCTTCGCCGTCGGCGAGCAGTCGCGCGCGCACCGAACCCGTTTTCTCTTCGAGAACGCTCTCGTCGCCTGTCGTCGCGATGTAGGTCGCCGTAAGAAACGGCAGCCACAGCAGGTCGTCCGAGAAACGCGTGCGCGTGCCGCGGCCGGCCGGAGGATGCCACCAGTGCAGCACATCGCCTTCGACGAACTGGTGGGCCGCATGCAGCAGCAGCTGCGCACGCGACAGATCGGGACGCGAGTAGACCAGCGCCGCCGAATCCTGCAGCTGATCGCGGAATCCGAATGCACCGCCCGACTGGTAATACGCCGAACGCCCGTACATGCGGCAGCTCAGCGTCTGGTAAAGAAGCCACCCGTTGAGCATCAGGTCGATCGCAGGCGACGGGGTCCGCACGTCCATGGCCGACGTCAGGTCCTTCCAGCCTGCGCGCGACTCTTCGAGCGCATCGGAAACCGCACCGGCGACCCTGAGCTTCGCCACCAGCGCTTCGGCTGCGACGGTATCGACCGCATGTCCGAGCGCGAACACGATCTCGATCTCTCCGCGAGGTGGAAGCACGACCGGAACTTCGAACGCGAAGCAGGGCTCGCCCTCTGACGTGCGATCGAGCGGGCCGCCGGCGGCGACCGCACGCGGCGCCTGCATCGTGCCGCCGCGTCCGACGAACGACTGGCGGCTCGTCGTCCACGACGTCGCCGACGGCTCCGCGCCGGAAAGCACGGCGGCAAACGCGACCTCGCCCGCGTGATCCTCGCTCATCGGATTGCATGCGAGCAGGATGCCGCTCGCGTCGTCGCCTTCGCTGACGAGGAATCGGGAAGCCTCCAGCGGTTCGACGCCGAGCACGAGGTGCGCGTACGAATACAGCGACAGCCTGCGTTCGCGGCTGCCGCGATTGGACAGTCGCACGCACGTGACGCGCACCGGATCTTCGCCGGCGACGAACGTGGTTACGGTCTGCTCGAGCGCTTCCGATCGCTGCATCCAGCGCGACCAGCCCATGCCGTGACGGGCTTCGGTCCATGCGCCCGACGGTGCCGGACCGGGCAGCGGCGACCAGAAGCGGCCGCTCGCCGGATCGCGCAGATAGAGCGCTTCTCCGAACGGATCGAGAAGCGGATCGTTGCTCCACGGCGTGAGCTTGTTCTGGCGGCTGTTGCCGGCCCACGTGTAGCCGGCACCGCTTTCGGTCGCGAGAAAACCGAAGCGCTCGTTGGCGACGATGTTGACCCACGGCATCGGCGGCACGACGCCGGCATCGGGCTCCGACAGCGACGCCGGCCCGACGCGCATGACGTACTCGCGGCCGTCTTTGGAAAATCCCCCGTAACCGTTGTCGAACAGCAGTTTCTCGCGCGCCGGCAGCGGCTCGCCGGCCTTGGGCACGCGCGAACGCGTCGAGCGCGGCCGCGCGCTCTCGTCGCCGGCGTCGGCGAGGTCGGGGATCCCTCCGTCGACGTACCAGTGCGCCTGCGCGCGCAGCGTCGATGCCTCGCGCACCCCGAGCGCAAGCACGGTCGTCACGACGGCGTGCACCGGCGAGTCCTCGCAGATCGCGCGATGGACGCAGGGGCCGGGAAAGCATCCGTCCTGGTCGCACAGCAGCGCAACCGACACTTTCAGACCGAGACTCGACAGATAGCTGCCGATCGCCAGCACGGCGGCCGCACGTCCACCTTCATCATGATGAAGCGGAAGCACCATCAGCAGCGCGTCGGCCGGGATCTCGAGTTTTGCGAGCGGGCTGACTGCGACGCGTGCCTGCTGGCGGTCGGGAAGCGGTGCGGCCAGGGCCGGCAGCGCATAGAGCATCGCACCGGCAAGCTCCTGGGCGAGCTCGGCCTGTTCGTTCGAAAGCAGGAAGCGCTTTCGCCGTGCGCGTTCGGCAGATGCCGCCGCGCGCACGACGTCCTTGGTTCCCGCTTCCCCCGTGCGCTCGCGAAGAGTGCGCACCGCCGATACGACGACGTCCTCGGAATTTCCCGCCGACAGCGAGAAGACGAAATTCGCCTCGCGACCCGGGGCGAGCTCGACGCTGCGGCGAAGCGCGAATACCGGATCGAGCACGCTGCCGGTCGTGCCGGAGAGCGGACTCTTCGAAGCCAGCGCGGCGGGACGCGCAAGGCTGCGACCGCGGCCCAGAAACACGCAGCGATCGGTCTCGAGCTCGAGCTCGCCGTCGCCCGACAGTGTGGCCGCCACCCACACCGGCGACTCTTCGCTGCTGCGCGGGCGGCGCCTTGCGGTAACCACCGACGTCTCGGCGTCGAATGCCGTTTCGACGAAGAGCTTCGCGAACGCGGGATGCGCGATGTCGGCGGCGCGGAGGCCGGCAACGATTTCCGCATAGACCGTCAGCTCGACGCGCCGCAGAGTCGACGCGCGATTGCGCAGCACGAACGAACGCACTTCGGCGTCGAGGTCGCTGGCGACGGCGATCTCGCAGGTTGCCTCGATGCCTTCGTGACGGCGTCCGAGCGTGATCGTCCCCGCGCCGCTTCGCGCGAAGAACGTTCCGCCGACCTCACCGACCGGCACCGCGCCGAGTGACCAGACTTCGCCCGAATCGATGTCGCGCAGATAGGCGAGAATCCCCTGCTGATCGCAGATGCGATCGCCGGACCAGCGCGTCACGGCAATGTCGCCGCACTGCGAGAATCCGGTGCCAGCGCCGGTTACCACCGTGTAGTAGCGTCCGTTCGAGAGCACGCGTGTGTGCGGAGAAGAATCGTGGAGGCGGGCAAGAGGCGGGGCCTCCGCTGCGAACAGAGGACGCGCGTGCGCGCCCTCCGCGAGATCAGTTCCCGCCGCTCTCTCGCCGTCCGCCTGAGGAGCGGGAATCGTCTCTGGAACCTCGTTCACGCAGATCCTCCAGCCGCGGCTTATACTGGAAGACTATCGTGGCGGGTAACTGTCGGAGGCGTATCGTGGCATTTTCCACATCTGCGCCCACCCCGTTGACCGTTGCGTTTTCCACTTCTTCACCGAACGGCGCGCGAACTTCGATGCCGCCATCGGGTACAGTGAACACGCGCACGCCTGCAACTCCGCTCACCTGAGCCGACGCCGCCAGATCGACTGTCGCCTGGACGACGGTGCTGGATGTTGCCCGTCCATCGCCCGGATGGCCGGACGTTGCGTGCACGGACTCACTCCGGCGAATGTCGATGTCGAGATTGCCGTACCATGTCGGGAGCGATCGCGCGCGAACGACTCCGCCGTCGAGCCAGCGAAGCGGTATGCCCGCTCCGACAAGCAGCCGCTCCGGCGCATCTGCGCCGGAGCGCTCACGCTCGGTGACCAGCAGCGTGCGAACGGCATGCACGAACGTCGATCCGATCCACGTGTGCGGAAGATCCCCGAGAAACGACGGCTGCAGGCGATCGAGCCACGATATTTCCGGCCAGCCGTTCCATGCCGGCGGCCGCGTATCGGCGACCAGCGCACCGAGCAGGTCGATGGCTTCCTGACGGCGGCCGAGAAGAAGCAGGGCCGTCGCGTTTCGAAGCTCGTAGGCCGTATAGCCTACGCCCGGCGTCGTCTTTCCCGCGCGGGCGTGGAAATCGTCGATGTATTTTGCGAACGAACGCTCGAGCGCATCCGGCGGATAGATCGACTCGAGGCCGAGCTCGAACGAAACCGCGGTCGAAGTCGGATCGAAGTCCGCGAGCTCGACGGAGGCCGGGGCGAACTCGAGCCCGTGTTCGTCCATCGTCTGCCGGATCGAGCTGCGCAGCGACTTGTCGAAGTCGTCGCGCTCGGCGGCAAGCCTGGTGCGTTCGGCATCGTCGCCGGCGACGCCGGCAAGCATCGCGGCATCCGCAAAGCCGCGCAGCGCGAACGTCTGGTCCCAGTACGAGTGCACCGGGCGTGCGCTGTAGCCTTCGTGGCTGATCGATTCCGGCAGCAGCCCGAAATACGCACTCCTGGCGGGGCTGCGGTATTCAGGCGTCATGCGCGACTGCCGCAGCCGGCTCATGCAACCGGCGACTGCACGCACGTGCGGCCACATCTCGCGCACGAACGCTTCGTCGCGCGTAAAGCGCCAGACCTCGGCGACGGCCCAGATGAACTCGCCGAAACTGTCATGCTCCGGCACCGGATCGGCGCCGCGCCGATCGACGCAGCACGGCGCCCAGCCGTCCGCGCCGATGTAGCCGGCATACCAGCGCAGGAACTCTTTGACCTCGGCGGAAAGGCCGAGCTCGAGCAGCGCTGCCGACGTCATCGCGCCGTCGCGGATCCACGAGCGCTCGTACGTGCGCGAACCCGGCTGGATCGCCGGCCCGTCGCGGTTGATCAGGATGAACGCGAGATTGCTTCTAAGCGCGTCCGACCAGCGCCGCGCGGCCTCCGGAAGCTCGATGCCGGCGGCATCGAGCGTGGTCCGCCAGCCGTCGCGTGTCTCGGCGAGCAGCGCATCCAGGCTTTCCTCGCGTTCGCGCTGGGCATCGCCTGCGAGCGGCGGCGCGCATGTTTTCTGCGGCGCCGTTGCCGCGACCACCGGCGAATCGAAAGCCCACGGCACCGCGAGCCAGACGTCGCGCGGCTGGCCGCCCTCGAGCGAAACGTTCCACGACCACGCGGCCGACGCGTGCCCGAACGAATCGACGACCGAGGACGCCGCCGGAAGAACGCCGCGCTCGAGAAACCTGGTGATGTCGCCTTCTTCGAATGCGGCCGCGCCGAATCCGGCCGGCGGCGTCAGCACGAGCACACGCCCGTCATCGGCGCGCACCGCTTCCCCTTTGCGATCGATCCGCTGGACGCGGGCAGCTCCGCCGGTGCGGTTGAGCGCCTGCCACGGCGGCAGCACCTGGAACGGCCGCAGCGCAACGAACAGCTTGAGCGTGCGATCGGCGGGCGCGCTCAAGCGGTAGCGAACGTAGAGCGTGGACGCGTCGGCGCGTCCTGCGGCAAAGGCCGTGATCGTCAGGCGGTAGGCGTCGTCGGTGCGGGTGACCGTCGGGATCGGCAGGTATCCTTCTTCGAGCGACACTTCGTTCGTCGTATCGTTCCACGAGCGCAGCCTGCCGGCATCGAGCACGAACGGCTCGAGCGTGAATTTGCCGGCCCCGACTTCGACGCTGCCTTCCTCGTTGACGAGTGCTTCGTCTCTGGCACCCGATACTCCGGCCAGCGTCCAGTAGCTCTGTTCGCCGGCGAAATAACGCGGGTAACGGCCGCGCTCGGCGCGGCGCGCCACCGCCGTGAAAAAACCGTTCGCGGAGCCCGAGTACTCGAACGGCTGAACGCGGATCTCGCCGAGCGCGGCGTGGCTGCCGGGCGGCAGAAGCCACCGTATGCGCACGTAGCGAGCATAGACCTCCGGCATGTACACGTCGTCGATGCCGCCGTCGCTGCGGGCGAAGCGGCGCACTTCCTGCCACGACGCGCCGTCGGCCGAGACTTCGACGACGTACGCCTTTGCGAATCCGTCGGGAGCATGCTCGAGCACGAGGCCGCCCTGTTCGCGCGCATCGTGGAAGTCGAGCGTGACCACCGGCGCGGCGTCGCCGTCGGCGCTTCGCCATACGGTCGCGACGTCGCCGTCGAACAGGCTGCCGGCGCCGTTCGCGTTCGAGCTCACGGTAGCCGACGGCGGCCGGCCTTCGGCGGCCGCGTCGCGCGGCTCGAGGCGGATCTCGTCGATCCAGATGGTACCCTTGCCTCCGCTGCCGGCGCTGACCGCGATCTCGATCGAATCGATGTGCGCAGGCATGCCGCCGCCTGCCGGACCCCATGCGAATGCGATCCGCGAGTCGGCGACCGGAAGCGCTTTCCAGTCGCGAGCAAACGCGTGGTCCGGCAGGCGCGACCACCAGACGTTCTCGCCGGAGATGAACTTGAGCTCGAGCGTGTTCGGCTCGCAGTCGGCGCGAAGCTCGAACACGAACCGGTAGCTTGCGGGCAGATCGATGGACACCGCGCGCTTTGCGATCGCGTGCGTCTTGCCGCGGCCGAGGTCGAACGAGAACGCGACCGCGCCGCCGTCCTTTCCCGCTGCTGCGGAAACTTCTGCGACGGCACCCGGCGAAGCGATCGCGGTCCACGCGCCGGGATCGTCACCCGCATCGAGGACCGCTGCGGCAGCGGACGCCGCGACGAGAACCGCCATCACCAGCGTCGAGGCGACAAGCCGGGCCTGCAGGCGGAATCGGGATCGAATCGGCATCGCTTCTTTTCGGTGACGTGTGCTCGCGCGGAACGCTGCGGCTCAACCCTTGAGCCCGCCTGCAGTGAGCCCGGCGACGTAGTAGCGCTGCAGCAGAAGGAACACGAGCATGACCGGCAGCACGGTGACGACCGCGCCGGCCATCATGAGCTCGGTATCCTGCACGTGCTCGCCGAAGAGGCCGGCCAGCGCAACGGGCAGCGTGTAGAGCCGGTCGTCGGTCAGCACGACCAGCGGCCACAGGAAGTCGTTCCACGTTGCCATGAAAGTCGCCACCGCCAGCGTGACCAGGATTGGCCGGCACAGCGGCACGACGATCTGGAAAAAAATCCTGAGCTCGCCCGCTCCGTCGACGCGGGCGGCATCGAGAAGCGCGTCGGGAATCGCTTCGGCATACTGCCGGACGAGGAAGATCCCGAAGATGCTCGCCATCGACGGCACGATCACTCCCCAGTAGCTGTTGAGCAGTCCCATCTCGCG
>DATNBU010000032.1 GCA_035571835.1 Candidatus Limnocylindrales bacterium
CTCGAAGCACGGACGATTCGAGATCTCGCAGACGCCGCCGTCGTTGTCCTGGCACGTCGTGCTGCCCGCCGCGCAGTTCAGGTACGGCTTGGTCGAACACTCGCCCTGGGTCGTCGTCGCGCAGGCCTCTTCGACGCGCTCGCCGTTCACGACGCTGCCGCCGCAGATGTTCTTATCCTTGCTGCAGTCGTTCGGCTTCTGCTGCGCGAAGTTCTGCGACTGCTCGCCGCCGGTGCCGACCTTGCAGGTCTGGCCGCTTGGGCAGTCGCCGTTCTCGAAGCACGGCAGATCGGGGTTGTCGTTGCAGAAGCCGCAATTGCACCAGTAGCCGCAGGTGATCGGCTGGTCCGGCGCTTCGGCGCACGTTCCCTTGCCGGTGCACTGCGTGTTGCTCGTGCAGGCCGTCGCCGGATCGAGCGTGCAGCGCTTGCAGTCGGCGTTGGTCGCGCAGACCGGGTCGCCGGCTGCGACCTTGTCGATGCACTTCGGAGTGCTGCCCGGAGTGAGGGGGTTGTTCGGCTTGAAGCTCGAGTTGCCGCACGGCAGCTGCGCGGTCTTGCTCGACGTTCCGGTGGTGACTTCTGCGAACCGGATTGCGAGACCTGCGCCGGACACGTTGTCACCGATAGACGGGGGGCAGTCGAATGACGTGCCGCCGAAGACCGGGCTGACGCCGTTGGTCGTGCAGGGCTGACCGTCGTTCGGTCCGCCGCCGCACGTGAACTGGGCGCCGACTGTCGGCCCGTCATCGACGGTGCCACAGGTCGGACATGGCTTGTCGAGCTGAATGCCGAGGTACACGCGCGAACGGAGGTTCGCCGACGTGTTGGCTTCGCCGGTCGACGAATCGGCTGTTCCAGTCAGTGCGCTCGCGAACGTGCTGATGACGCACACGGGTGTGCCGCCGGACGACAGAGGAAGCGGCGGGCCGAACATGAATACACACGGCTGTCCCGACGGGCAGTCCGCGTTCACCGTGCACGAGCTCAGGCTGTTGAAACAGTTCTTCGGCTGCGTCGGGCCGGTGATCTCGCAGCTCGTATCGCTGTTGCAGTCGCAGGTGGGTACGCAGTCGTTGCCGCTGCCACAGTCTGCATCGACCTCGCAAACGGCATGCTCGCCGTTCGAACAGCGCCGCACCGTATCGAAAGTGATCGAGGCGCCCAGGATGAGGTCGGAGTTATGTGCAACGCCGGTCCATCCGGAATCGAGATCGGATCCGGTGCGCGACTGGAACTCGCCGGAGGTACACGCTGGGCCTGTCGGCGTGTTGAAACATGCAGGGGGGCAATTCAGCGTCACCGGCTGGCCGACGGCTTTTTTCAGGATGATCAGCGCGTCAGCAGTGGTCGTGCCGCCGGCGTTGTTCACGTCGCAGGCGCACTCTTTGGTGTCGCAATTGGTCGGTTGGCCGACAGCGGACTTCAAAACGAGCAGCGCGTCCCCGGTGGTGGGATTGGCGCCGGTCGACAGCGGCTGTCCGCACTTTGTAATTGTAATTTGGGCCGTCGCGGCTGCGGGCGCGAGCATCACGAGGCTGCTGATCAGAAGACTGGTGACAACACTTGAAATCGATGGTTTGGTCATTTTTTTCCTCTCGGTCTGAATCTAGTCAAAAAACCAGACGCGAGTCTAGGTGAAATAGAAAAAGGGGGAGTCCGTGAGTGGACTCCCCCTCGTTCTTGCCTGGGTCGTGCCGTGAACCCTTTGCGGGTTTACGGAATGGCCGTCACACTTGTCACCGAGATCGCAGCGTCGATCGGTGCCCCATCCGGGTCGGTCGCATCGTCGATCACGACCGGGAAGTCGGCCGGCACCGGAGTGCCACCTTCTGCGTTGAACGTGCAGCGCACGAGATCGATCGGTGCGGTCACCGGGCTCAGCGAAATGATGCCGAGGTTCAGTGTCGTGGTTGCCTCGATGTCGTTCGGGGCAAACAGCGCGCCGCTGACCAGACTCGTGCAGTTCACTGCAGCTCCTGCTCCAGCGAAACCGCCCGGCGCAGCCGAGTAGTCCGTGTGGAACTGGAGTGCGCCCGCCGCGGCACTTGCCGAAGTGAGACGGAACAGCACGCTGAAGTTCGTCGAACCGACAATCGTCGTGGTGACACCCGGCTCCGTCGTGGTCGTCTGACCTTCGACGGTCGTGGTCGTCACGGGATTACCTTCGCACTCGATCGGCGAAACGATGACCACATCCGGCGTCGGCTCGACCGGATTCAGATCCGGATCCGAAGCTTCGGTAACCGCGATCGTGAAGTCGGCAGGCGTCGGCTGCACGCTCGCAGTGAACGTACAATCGGCAACGTTCACCGGTCCGGTGAAGCCGTCGAGGCTGATGATGCCTGCCGTCAGCGTCTCTTCCGCATCCTTGTCGTTGAAGGATGCGAGCGAGCCCTGGATCAGCGACGCGCACTCGACGTTGCCGCCCGTGCCAAGGAAGCTGCCCGGTGCGTCGCCGTAATCGACGTCGAACTGCAGAGATCCCAGCGTGGCGTCGTCCGCGAGGCGGAGGAACACGTGGCAGGTCAGACCGCCTCCAATCAGCGTCGTGGTCGTGGTCGACCCCGTCGTGCTGGTCGTGTTCGTCGTCGAAGTCGAAGTCGACGAGATCGTGTTCGACGTCGTGCTGGTCGTCGTCTCCGGCCCGCAGATCGGGTCGTTGGAGCAGTTCGGATCGTCGCAGTCGATGAGACCGTTGTCGTCATCGTCGACGCCGTTGTCGCAATCTTCGCACGAGGTCGGATCGGCGTTCCTGCTGATGCAGACCGGAGGCGTATTGTCGCAGCCCGGTGCATTCGTGCAGGCGCACTGACCTTCGGCCGTCTGCTGCAGCTCGGAGATGTCGACATCTTCGAAGAGGCAGCTGAAGAGATTGGACACACCGTTGATCGTGCAGCCGGAAACCGTGACGCGGAGAACGCCGCCGCCCGGCTCCGAGAAAGAAATGTTACATCCCGCCGCATCGAGGGCGGAGGCAAGCTCACACTGGAGATTGCCATCGTTGTCGCGCTCGATGACCGCATCGGCGTCGGCAAGATTGACTTCGACCACTACGCTGTTGCAGCTCCCGCCCCCGTTGATGCCGAAGAACAACTTGATCAGGTCGGACCCGCTTCCGTTGTTACAGCCGCCCAACACGCCGGCGAGCGTCAGGGCCACAGCGCCCATCCCGATTTTACGAAACCACGTATTCATTACAGGAACTCCTTCTTTGAGAATCGAGCGGACGTAGCGCCTGAGCGACGCCGGAATGACCTCTCCCGCGCCGACTAACCAGATAAAAAAGGCTACGGCGCTATGCTTTAGCCGGGGCGCTCGTCTGTTGTCAAGCTAGCCGGCCCGCATCAAAGAGCAGTTGAGGCCAAGTTGCATAACGTGAAAAACACCGCATATGACCAATCACCCTTTTCCGGGTTCGTACGGGCATTCCCTTCCGGGCGGGCCCGCGGAAAAGGCCCCCTTCAATTCTGTCCCGAGGAGAAACCATGTTGTTTCCTGCTGCATTCTTAACAATTGAAGCATCCCATCGGCCCTCAGCAGCCGGCGCGAATCGACGAATCGCGCTCGGCGCTCTGGCAATCACCCTTCTCACATCGAGCCCTGCCCCGGCCTTCTTCCAGCAAACGAAGCTCGAGGGTCCGATCGGAACGGACATCGGGGGGGTTTGGGTGTCCGTGCAGAACGTGATGCCGGAGTTCCGGATCAGCTATCCCAAGCCGGCAAACGGAAAGGCGGTCCCGTTCACAGTCGAGCCGATCCCCGAGGAACTGGCTGCGGTCATGGGGCCGAAGCTGGCCGGCGTGTCGGTGGTCAGCTGCGACCACAGCACCTTCTGTGCCGAAAACGGCATCGTGACCGGGGATGTAGTGATCCGGATCAATTCCGCCGATATC
This sequence comes from Candidatus Limnocylindrales bacterium, assembly GCA_035571835.1. Classification (NCBI taxonomy): domain Bacteria; kingdom Bacillati; phylum Chloroflexota; class Candidatus Limnocylindria; order Candidatus Limnocylindrales; species Candidatus Limnocylindrales bacterium. Next base: position 3,896 of record DATNBU010000032.1, read on the forward strand.
ACCGATGTGGCGAGCTTCGAGAAGGCCGTCGAGAATCTGCCCCCGCAGATTCTGCTGTCGATAAGGCGTCCGGCGCTCCGGATGGTCACCGCGCGGCTGCTGAAGATCAAGTACACGAATCAGGGCAAGGAAACCCAGGAGGGGAGCGAACAGCAGGAAGACCTCGACGTGCAGGTCCTGGACGTTGCATTGCCGTTCGACGCTGCCATCGAAAGCAGCCGCCAGAAGCACACGCCGTTCGAGCCATCGGCGGCCGACCTGGAGACGATCAAGGCGAAGTGGTCCAGCTTCCCTCTGTCCAACCCGCTCCGCTACATGACCGGCGAGCATCGGTTCGTGGCGAAATCCAACTTCGACCAGTCGCTCGAGGCCGACAAGCTGCTCGCCAATGCGAAGTACGCGCTGATCATGAGCATGGAAGGCAATCCGGTGCAGGGCGGCGGAAAGGTGATCGACGTGTACGGGATCGAATCGCTCAGTGAGAAGTCGATGGAAGGTGCCTATGTGTCGGTCACGATGGCGAGCGCGCCGTTTCCCATCAACATCGAGTTCAAAGGTCGATTCAAGATGCAGCGCCTGGCCGACTGGTCGGACGAGGACGACAAGCTCCGCATGAAGAATGCGGCCAACCGGAAGCCGGCCGAGGACCTCAGCAAGTTCAAGCTGGATCCGGATGTTCCGCCGTCGGCGAAGAAGCCTGCCGATGCGAAATAGTTAACGGCCCGAATCGCTGCTGCGCAATCATCCGCGGTGCGCAGCAACGAAAAAGCCCGCGCCTCCTTTCGGAGACGCGGGCTTTTTGTTGCGCTCGATGCGCCTGCAGCTTTACGGGAGCGGCAGGTGATCGAAGTTGGTGGTCACGTATCCCGGCTGGCGGATGCGTCCCGGGCCCGGCAGTCCGGCGGTGCTGTTGACCGCGTCGTTGTCACTCGCCGGGATGCAGAAGGATGCCACCGACAACGTATTGGTGGGGTCACCCTTTCCGTTGAAGATGTCGCCACCTTCGGTTGCGCCATCGTTGATGAAGCAGTTCAGGATGTCGGCGCGGCAGAATCCGGCTCCGGGGTTGGCCGGATTTCCATTGATGTCCGTCGCGCAGTCCTTCTGCGTGTTCACGTTGCCCGGGGCGCAGTTCTTGAACGTCCAGCCCGGTCCGTCGCAGTGGTAGAAGTTGCCCTGCGCGCACGCGCCTTCTTCCGGATCGTCCGGCACGCACGTGCCGCCGCCGATGCACTTCTCGTCGATGCCGCAGCGCTGGCCGTCGCGGTCGCCGCCGTTGCAGGTACCTCTCGGCACGCACATCGGCGTGCAGAGGCCGGCCGGACATGCATCGTCACATGTCGCTCCGCCGCTGCAGGTGGCCGACGTTATACAACTGGCCGGTTTGCAGAGACCCTCGCTGCACGGCGCTCCGCCGACGGTGCACGACGCAGCAGCCGGGCAGTCGGCGCCAGGCCCGAAGCAGGCCGAATCCTGCGTGCAGATCGCGCCGGCATTGGTTCCGCCCGTGCAGCGACGGATGCTGCACGATCCCGTGCTTCCATTGCCGCAGACGCGCGGATTGTGGCCGCAGTTTCCGCTGTTGCAGTCACTGTCTTCGTCGCACGCGCGTCCTCCGCCATGGTTGCCGCCCGGGCAGGTTCCGCCACCCGTGCAATCGGCATTCGATGTACAGTCGGCGCCCGGATTGGTTCCGAGCACGCAGGCGTCGATGCACTGGGTCTGGAACTCGCACGCCTTGCCGTAGTACGCCGGATCCGGATCGTTGCAGGCCGCGTCGCAGCCGTTCGGCTTGTTGCGCGTGTTGCCTCCGCCGCGCACGCAGTTGCAGTCGTAGTTCTGGAAACCCTGCGCGTCACACGCGCCCGGCTCCTCGTTCTGGACCGGCTCGCTGGTCAGCGGTGTCCAGCTGATTGCCAGGCCGGTGCCGGAAATGTTCGATCCGCTGTACGGGCAGTCCGACGACGTGGTGCCGAAGTCGGTGTACGCTTCGATGCGGCAGCTTTGGTTCGGCTTGGTTCCGCCGCCGCACTGGAGCGAGAGCACGCAGGCGTGCGTGTCTCCGTGGGTCGCGCACTCCGGAGAATCGGCTCCGCTGCACACCCCGGTCGAACAGTCGTCGTCGAAGCGGCAAGCCTTGCCGGTGCAGAGCTCGCCGAGACAATCGGTGTTCGACGTGCACGAGTTGCCGGCGTTCTTGCCGAACCGGCATTCGAGCGCCGGATCGGTGGTGCAGGTGCCGTTGCACAGGAAGCTCGAAGGCTGCGAACCGGTATCCGTGATGTCGCCGTCGCAGAACCCGCCGCAAACCGGACACGGCCGCGAGTTCAGCTCATGGCCGCCCGCAAGGAAGATCACCGAACGCAGCTCGTAGTTGATCGCGTGCTCGCCGGTGATGATGTTGCGGGTTCCCGTGATGTTCGTGAAGAACTGGCTGTCGATGCACACCGACGTGCCGTTCGCCGAAAGCGGCAGCGGCGCGCCGTTACGGAGCACGACGCAGTCGTCGCTCTTGTCGCAGATTCCGCGGCAACGCTCGCCTTCGGCGCAGTCGGACTGCTTTGCGCAGGTTCCGTTCGCCTGGAGCGGGTCGGTGCTTCCTTCCGGATAGCACCGTGCCGAGCAATCGGTGGTCGTCGCGCAGCGGCCGCCGCCCGTGCAGTCGGCATTGTTGTCGCAGACGGTTTCGTCGTTGCTGCCGTTGATGCAGACCAGCTTGGAACATGCGCCGCCGGCGCCGCATCCCGCATCGGCGGTGCAGCCGATCCCGGGGGTGGGCCCACCGAGGCACGCGCCGCTTCCGCTGCATGAGCCGCCCGGGCAGTCGTCGGCGTCGTTGCAGCGATCGCCATCATTGAGGCCTTCCATGCAGCGCCGCATACTTCCGGTGCAGAAATCGCCTGCGTTGACCGTGAACTGATCACAGGTAGCGCAGTCGGCATCGGAGTGAGCGTTGTCGTTGTTACCGACCTCGTCGCAGGTGGTGTGGTCGCCAATGCGGCGGCCGCAGCGCGGCGCAGTCTCGGAGGACACGTTGCAGACCGGATCCGTGCTGTGACCAGCGACGCACGTCGCCTTGTCCACGGTGTCGAACTGGTCGCAGTCGCAGTTGGTCACTTCGCTGACGAAGCCCGCAAGATCGGTGACCTTGTTGTTGTGCGACTTGCCGGACCAGCCGTTGTCGAGGTCAGCCGCGAAACCGTCGGCATAGCCGTGAGCGCGGGCGATCGTCGCACATGTGCACTCGAAGACGTCGCCCGGCGGAAGGCAGGCGCCCGGACAGGCGCTGTCGTCGGTGCCGTCGCACTCTTCGCCGTTCAGGGCGAACGGGTTCGCCTTCTGGTTGACGACGTTGTCGCCGCACCCGGCAAGCGATGCGCCCGGATAGGCAGCGTTGATCACGCTAACCGGCGCGTAGGTGCGGGTGCCCGGCGGATCGATCGAGTAGGACGCTTCACCGACCATCTGCGAGAGGCAGTCCTGGGCCCCGGCAACGGTCGTGACGCCGCCGCCGCAAACGTCGAGCTCGGCGATGTCGCCATCGGTGCACTTCGACGCGATGCCGTCACGGAACTTGGTGATCGTCGATGCGATCGAGTCTGCGGTTTTCTCGTCGTCGGTCGCGCACCGGTTGACGAGGATCGTCGCGTTGTCCGCGGTGAGCTGCGACAGGCGGCACTTCGAGAGCGTCCCTGCGAGCTTCGTGATCGTCTTCGGCACCGACTTCTCGAGCGACTCGAGACAGGCCGTTGCCGTCGCGGAAAGCGCGGGCGCTCCATCCAGCGTTCCGAAAAGGTTCGTCACCACGTCCTCGGCGACGACTTCGGCAGCACCGGAATCCGGAGTCACCATGCATGCACTGAAGTCTTCGGGCTCGAACATGTCGTGGCCGAGGATCGACGGGCAGAGCGGCCCGGGAAAGCCCATGTTCGGGTATTCGAACTCGCCATCGCCGGTGCAGAGCTCGGGAATCGAGCCGTTCGGCGGGCAAACCGTTGTCGCGATGCACGACAGTGCGGTGGGGCCTGAGCATGAGCTCTGGCATTTCTTTGCAATGCCCTTCGTCGCGCTGTCCCGCGATTTCTGGATCGCGTCGGTCATCTCCTGATCAGGGCACGACACGGTCTCGTTGTCGTAGAGTCTCTCCGTGCAGGCAGCCGTCGCCTTGGTGATGTTGGCGATGTGCTTGCTGATCGACTTCGTCATCGTCTTGAAGCAGTTGCCCTCGAGCTTCGAGTTGACAGCAGCTCCCCACGAATTGCCCGAGCCTGCTGCGATCAGCAGGACCGTGGCCAGCGCGAGCGTCGCTCCTCTGGCCGTGTTCCCTGATTTCATGATTCTCCTCCTCCTGGTTCTTCTGATGCTGGGCGAACTTTCGATAGATCGGGTGCGCGCGGCCACTGTGTCTCCCCTCGAGTCCGCCGGGCAGTTGCCTGCGCGAATAGGTCGGTGGTGAGGCGAACGGCGCCTTACTGCGGGGGCTAACCTACGGACCCGGACCGCTTTAAGTCAAGGTGGTAACTCAGTGGCCGCGCTCACCGCTGATACGACAAGGCCCCGGATGCTTGAGACATCCGGGGCCCTCCCGTTCGTGACGCGGTGCGCTGCGTCGCTTGTTGCTGTTAGTACCGCTTCTCGACCACCGAGTCGGTCTGAACGACCGCCGGTCCCGGCGAGCCGGTCGTATCGTTCACGCTGCCGTTGCCAGAGGGCGGCAGGCAGAACGTTCCGACGAGGATCGGCCGTTCGGTATCCGGCGTACCCGTGAGCGCGATCGTATTGAGGAAGCAGCTGCGCACGACCTGGATCGAGCAGTTTCCGCAGTCGTTCCCCTCGCAGACCCAGTCATCGGGGTTGATCGAATCGGAAATCTGCACGTCGCAGCTCGCATCGTTGGCACACTTGATGATGCCTCTGCCGTCGGCCGTGAGTGCGCCGTCGCAGTACTTCTCGTAGTCGGGCGTGCCCGAGCACAGTCCGCGGTCGGTCTGGCCGCCGGTCGGCACGCAGATGCCGTCCGAGCAGTTGTTCGGCAACCGGGGTGCGCCCGGAGCCGCCGCCGCACAGTCATCTGAACCGTTGATCGTATCGTCGTCGGCCAGATCGCAGTCGCTGTCCGTGTCGCACGAGTCCGTTCCGATGCCCGAACCGCACACGCCGCAGAAGCAGTCGAGAGACTGGTTCGGCGATTCGCACGGATCCTGGGCGGTCTTCGACACGGATCCCGTCGACAGCGGCAGGTTGATCTTGAGCGAGCCGATCGCCTTGCCCGGATCGGGCGGGCAATCGAGGCTGTTGCCCTCGGTCGGGTCGCTCGGATCGAGGCTGAGCCTGGCGTACGTCAGGTCGAAGCCCTGTACGTCGCACGCGCCGCCGTCATTCAGGCCGCCGAGGCACGTGCCGTCCCGTTTGTCGTCCTGGGCTTTGATGTCGAAGCGGCAGATCGGGCACGGACGCGTGAGGTTGTCGCCGAAGTGAACGTCCGTGTTCAGTTTGACCGACAGGAAGCTCGTTCCCGCGTCCGGGTCGACGGTGCCGGAGACGTCCTGCGCGAGCGTGTTCATCGAGCAGGTCGGCGTTCCGCCGGCGGACACGGCCAGCGGTGGTCCGAGGAAGTATGCGCACTCGTTGTTCGAGGCCTGCGAGTCCGCGTTGGTCGAACACAAAGTGTCCGTGCCGAACACGTTCGTACAAGGGATGTGCGAGTCCGTGCGGCAGCGCGTGAACGCCTGGTACTGCGGATTGTCGTAGCTGATGCCGTCCACCGTGCAGGCCGTCTGGCACGTATTGCCGTTGCTGCAGTCGGTATTGTCCGTGCACGCGCCGCCCGGGCTGGTGCCGCCCGCACAGATCGGCGTGGCGCATGCTCCCATCGGTCCGCCGCAGGTGATGTCGCCGGACAGCGTGTAGCTGTCGACGATGTCGACGTTATGGGCCAGGCCCTTCCAGCCGACCGACAGCGTCGTTCCGGACTTGTTTCCGAGAACCGAGCAGGTCCCGCCGCCGGTTTCACCGACGCTGCATCCGCCGAGAATCGTCGTGCGGATCGCGCGCGGGCAGATGTCGATCGTGAACTCGTAGGTCGAGTCGTACGCGTCGTCCTCGCTGTCGGCCCACGCGGTGTCGTTGCAGGACTTGAGCGTGGCCAGGTCGGCTCCGCAGCTGTCGAGCGCGGCGAAATTGACGCCCGTGCAGCTGTCCGTCAGGGCCTGTTCGGCCTTGGCGAGTGCGCTTGCGACTTTGCCCTTCGAATCCGGGCCGTCCTGGCATGCGGCGACCTCGTTGTCGGCCGGGTCATCCGCTAGCTCGTCGGCGGCACTCTGGCAGGCGGTATCGTCCTTGATCGCGGTCAGGAAATACTTCGAGTAGTTCTTCGCGATCGCTGAGTGGCAGGCCTGGTCGGCGTCGTTCAGCGTGTTTTGCGGGGGATCCCCGAGCGTGGCAGTTCCGAGGTCGCTGACTATGTCCGTAAGCATGCAGTTCTGGCAGGCCGCGACGTCACCCATCGTGACGATCGGATCTGCGACCGCGGTGTTGTCGGGTCGCAGGCAGCCCGGGATCGGGCACGAGACGTACCACTCCTTCCCCGTCGTGCTCGCGGCCGTCAGCTCGTTTGCGCCGGTCTTGCACTTCTTGGCCAGGCCGTCGACCGCTTTCGCCTTGGCCGACGCGAACTTGCCCTTCGTGTCGGCGGCCACCGGATCGTTGCAGTCCACGGCCGTCAGCGCGGGATCGCCGGCATCCTTCGCCTTGTGACAGTCGGAAATCGTCTTCAAGGCGGTCTTCATTACCTTCTGATAGCTTTTGGCTGTCGCGTTCCGGCATTTCACGCCGGCCGCGGACAGTGGCGCAGAGACCTGCGCGGATGCCAGCGAGGCAGACAGCAGCAAAGCCAGAGCTGCCACGGAGCTCGCCGTAGTTTTCCGAATGTTCATTCTCCTCCTCCTATTGAAAGCCAACTAACGTTCCTGGGCGGGTCAAAAAGACTGAACGAGGCTCCCTTCGTCCGTTGCGGAACGAAATCGACCCCGAGTCGGCGGGTACCCTAACGGCCGCGCCCAAGTGGAGTCAAGGGCAGAACCCCTGGCCACCCATGCATACGGGCGTGCAACTGCGACGATTGACGCGCCCACGGGTTGGCCGACAATTCGTGACCACTACAACAACCGGGCGACCCCGGCATTCTGGAGGATCCTGTGCGACCGATTCCAAAGCGATTTTTGAGCGCGACGACTGTTTCGATGTTCTCGATAGCTGCCGCAAGCCTGGTGCTTGCGAGTGCGCAACCCGCATTGGCGGCGCCGCAACTGACGTGTCGCAAGGTCGTCGCCGACATGACGAGCGGCGAAGGCAGCAACTCCGGGGCCGGGTCACGCGTAAAGTGCGCCTTGGGGGAGATGCTGACGGGGGGCGTGTGTTATCCGGAGACGCGACCTGAGGCCGACGGGACGTGCCAGACGTCCGCGATGGGCATCATCCAGACGATCGTCGACCATCCCGGCACCACGGAGGAAGCATTCTTCACGTGCCTGCAGACGGGTGGAAGCGAGTGTCCGGTGCAGGCGCGCACCAGGGCGATGGCCATCTGCTGCAAGATCAAGGACGACGCTGCGCCGGCCGGCGCTCCCGCTGCGGGTCAGAACGAAGCACCGGCCGTCAAAAAGTAATCGGCGCTTCGCGGCTAAAGAAAAAGGGGCTGTCGCATGGCGACAGCCCCTTTTTGTTTTCGTGCGTCTGACGCGTCGCGGGTCAGAACTGCCAGGTGAACTGGATGCTCGTCTCCGAGCGCCCGCGGCTTCCGCCGCCGAGGAACCACGGATCGAAGATCTGGCCGTTGTCGGGATCGTTCCTGTTCTTGTGCCCGTCGTACGGATCCCAGGGGGCGCCGACCCAGATCAGGCGCGTCGTCAGGTTGAACGCGAGATCCGGCGTGTAGAACCAGTCGAAGCCAAGCGCGATTTCCTGCGAGTAGCTGTTGACCGGATCGAGCAGGTAAATCAGCGCGGGCACGAGCGTGCCGCCGCGATAGAAACCGAGTGCGGCGAACGTCATCAGCATTTCCCACTGATGGATCGTGTCGCGGCCTTTGCCGCTCGGGTTCTGCAGCTTCGGAAGATCGAGCGGACCGACGAAGCCCGTCTGCTCGCCGGGGAACAGGAACTGCTGGTCCTGCGGATCGCCGACCGCGTTGCTGACGCCGCCGCACTGTCCGCCGCGCGGATCGTTCGGATCGGACGTGTATCCGATGAAGTCCGGGTTCCTCGAGCCGTCGGCTTTGAACTCGGGCTGGTTGGCGATCGCGCAGCGCCGCCGTTCCATGTCGATGATGTAGTGCCAGAAGAGCTGGCCGGAAAGGAAGAACGTCGTCTTCTTGTTGAGCCAGCGGATCCACGTCGGGCGATCGAACGCGAGCATGCCCTTCCACATGTTGCGCTTGGTGATGCCCGGCAGCAGCGTCGGGCCGTCCGGCGAGCGGCCGAACTCGGCAACCTGCTTGTCGCCGTCGTAGAACGGAAGGTCGAAGTCGATGATGGTCTCGACGCGCCACACGGTCTGCGTCCACTCGCCTTCGAACCAGTTGAACGAGAAGCCGACGGTGTGGATGTACGGTGCGAAGTACTCCGCGCAGAATTCGCTCTTTCCGAGATTGGAGAACAGCGGGTCACGGCCGGGAGCGGTGCCGACGAAACCGCAGTACTCTTCCGCGCTCAGCGTCGCCGGATTGCCGTTGTCGTCGTGCACCTTGAAGGTTTCGTCCGACGGAATGCCGCGGATGATCGCGGTCGGCGAACCGTCCGGAGCGAAGCGCTGGTACAGGTAGTTGACCGTCCATTCGGTCGAGCCCGCGAGGAAGTGGAAACGAACGCCGAACTGGCTGTTCTCGATCGGATCCTTCGCGTAGTTGCCCTGGTTGAAGAGCTTGGTGTCGTTGAGCAGGCCTGCGCAGGTCGCGTCCTCGCCGCTGTCGCTGACGGCGTTCGCGCAGAACGACTGGTGCGTCTGGAACACGCCGCTGTTGTTCGCGTTGTAGAGAGGATCGAGCAGGCGTGCGCCCCAGGGGCGCGGCAGGAACGCGATCTTGCCCGGGTTCCAGTCGAAGCCCGGTGTCCAGTACGCCTCGAGGAAGGTCTGCGACAGCGGTCCGATCTGCTTGAAGTCCCACAGGCCCTTCACCATGAAGAACGGCTGGCGCAGCTCATCGAATCCGAATCCCGGCGGCGGCAACTCCTGGAAGAAGTGCCAGCTCAGGTCGAGCGTATTGGCGCGGTCGAGCATTCGGAAGCCGTCGCTCTCTCCCCACACGACCTGCTGCTTTCCGACTCGTAGCGTGAGCGGAAGGCTCTTGAAGTAGATGTCCATGTAGGCTTCGCGGATGAGGTTGTTGAACTTGTACTCATCGCGCTGGTCTTTCGGGATGCTCGACAGGCTGGCGTTGCGGGCGGCGGCCTGGTCGGTCAGGCCGATCTTGTCGCCGGAGATGTCGAAACGCTCGATTTGGCCAGGCGTCAGGTCGTAGACCGAGTCGTACACGCCGCGGTACAGCACGAACAGGTCGGAACGCTCGATGAACGGGATGTTGTACTTGCCGAACGCTTTGCCGCGCTGCAGCCACTTGTACTCCAGGCGGAGCTTGAGGCTGTTGCGCTGCATGATGAACGCCCATTTGTCGATGTCGGGATGACGGAAGATGTTCGTCGTCCGCAGATGTCCGCCGAGGTCCACGCTCGCGCTGCGATAGATGGCGTGAGCGTACGACGGTGCGAGCACCGTCAAGCAGACCGCTACCTTCAGGAAGGTCGATAGCCTTTTCATTCCAAACCCTCTCTTTTTTCAGGTCTTTGAACTGCCGGGACCCTCATCCTCGGCGGTCATCTTCACTTGAAGTTCAGGCATTAGAACATCCCAGCCATTCTTGGGCAACCGAAACGAACCGTTCAAAAACGATGACTTGCGTAGGAGTGTGCAGTTGTCGCATCGGCAGGGTGCGTTTATGGAGAGCATTGCGCGACGAGATCCATGCAGGAGGAGAGGGAACGGGTCCGGTGGCCCGGCCGGTCTTCAAAACCGTGATGTCGGTCTCAACGACCGGCGGAGGGTTCGACTCCCTCCCTTCTCCGCCACTTTCTTGCTGCTTTGATCTGCTCCGCAGGTCGGCCGCCGATGACGAGCACCTGGCCATCACCGGTCGTCCAGGCAACCGTCATCCAGCTCGGCATCGGTTCGAGACCGAGCTCGCCTAAAAATTTCGATCGCGTCAGCAGTGCGGCATCGCTTCCCGCGAAAAGCTCCGGAACGGCAGACTCGGGATCGTCGGCACGGCGGATATACCTTCCCGCGTAGAACGCGAGCGCGTGCGGCGCCACGCGATAGCTCGTGATGACGCCGTAGGTAGGCAGGTACTCGCGCACGATGCCGGCCGCTTCGCGCTGGCTCTCGTTCGCATTGACCGCGTCGGCGGCGCTTCCGTACACCATCGCGACCAGCGCGAGAGAGGAGCCGACCATCGCCGCAGGAACCGCCGGGGTTTCGCGCGCATGGCGATATGTCCAGAACGCGATCGCGACCGCGGGAATCGCAAGAATCGCGCTGTAGGAAGTCGAAGGGGCTTCGATGACGACCCATACCGCGCCGCCCACCGCGATTGCCGCAGCGAAAATCGTCCAGCCGACGGCAGCAAACTCGACGGCGCGCGGCAGCTCAACGCGTCGCGTTAGCCGATCGTCGACATACGCCGCAGTGATCGCGAGCAGCGGTGGAAACGCGCCGAGAACGTAGGTCGGGACCTTGGTCTGCGCGAAGCTGAAGAATCCGATGACGACGGTGGTCCACGCGAGCGCATGCCGCACACCGGCCGATGGAGTCTTCCATGCGGCCGCGAGCGCCGGTCCGAGAAGGATGCTCCACGGCAGCAGCACGACCGGCATCGCGAGCAGATAGAAGAACCACGGCTGCTGGTGCGCGAGCGCGCCCGGCACGGCGTAGCGTGCAAAATTGTGCTGCCACAGGAACGTCCGGATGTAGGCCGGATCGGTTGCATAGGCGGCCGCGTACCAGGGTCCCGCGATCGCGGCGACGACGAGCGCGCCTCGAAACGGATGGAGCCGCAGCAGCAGCAGTGGACGCCGTTCGAACGCAGCGGCGACGACGGCGACTCCGCCGACCACCACGAGCGCGACCGGTCCCTTGGCCAGCACGCCAATGGCGATGCACGCGTAAATCGGCCAGACGACGCGCCTGCGTTCCGGAGGATCGTTCAGCACGAGCCCGAGCCAGGCCAGCGCGCCGGTCAGCGAGGCCGTCAGCAGCATGTCGATGACGACGTAGCGGCCGACCGCGATGAAGAAGAGCGTGCTTCCCATCATCAGCGTCGTCCAGCGCGCCGCACCGGTACCCCACGCCGCCCGGACCCAGATCGACGTCATCACGGTCGAGAACAACGCTCCGGCAACCGAAGGGAGCCGCGCCGCCCACGAGCTCTGGCCGAACAGCCACAGCGACGCACCGGTCAGCCAGTAAAACAGCGCAGGCTTGTCGTAATACGGCTCGCCGTAGATCCGCGGAGCGAGCCAGTTGCCCTCGAGGAACATCTCGCGGGCGATCTCGGCGTGGCGTGCTTCATCGGGCGTCAGCAGGTCGACACGGCCGAGCCATGCAACGAGCGCGAACAGGACCACAAGCCACGGCAGGGCCCGGGCGAGTGGACCGTCATCGCGCGGCTGGAGCACAGGCGCGGATACTCCGCGCCGCGCGAGATCGCCAGTCGACGATCGGCACGTGTCCGGGAGCCTTACGGAACGAACGCGAGCGTGAACGGTGCCTGTCCGAGCGAAATCGGCCTGGCGGTGATCTCGGAGATGTCGCTCCCGCCGGCAACACGGAAGATGCGAATCCCGGAAGGATCGTCGTTGTCTTCGCCGCGATAGGCCACCCACAGCTCGCCGGTCTCGGTCATTTCGATGTCGCTGATCAGCGCTTGGCTCGACAGCAGCACCTTCTTGATCTTGCGCTGCACGAGATCGATCTCGACCACCGAGTTGGATTCCTGGTCGGCGATGATCGCGAACGCGCGGCCGGTGCCGACGATGACGAAGTCGAAGATGTTCGCATGGATGTCCGCGCCGGTGAGCAGGACGCCGGCGGACTGCATGGTCGACGGGTCGATGGCTTCGATTGCGCCGTCCTCGAGGTTGCTGCCGTCGCCCGTGTCGTCCGGAATTCGTCCCGGACCGCCGACAAAGATGCGATTCTGAAACTCGTCGTACGGAAGTCCCTTGGTGGCGGCGAACGGGTTCGCGAACGACAGTGCAATGCTTCCTTTCAGCGTGTCGGTGGCAGTGTCGATCACGGCGATGCGGCCCGCGCCATGCGTCGGTGCATGATTGTTGTCGAGCAGCTGCATGCTCACGAACAGGTCCGTGCCGACCATCACCATCTGGTCCATCTCGGGAATGCCGTCGCCATCGAAGCCGGACAGGTCGATGTGGCCCTTGATCAGCGTTTTGCACGCCGGGTCGACCTGCGAATGCAGCAGCACGTCCGGATCGATGACGAACAGACTGTCACCGCGGTATGGCGTGACGTAACCCTTGCTCCCCGACACCAGCAGCACATCCTGCGGATTCGCGCCGCCCTCGTCGCGGATTCCGCCATTGACGCTGCATTCCTTGACGTTCGGAAGCGACGGTTTGTCGACGTCGAGAAACTGAAGCGTATTCCAGGGCGTCCGGTTGATGACGATCGGAACTCCCGATGGCGCGCGAACGACGGCATCGGTGCTGAGCGCGCCGAGACGGACCGAGACGCTTCTCTTCGTGACGTCCTCGGGACCGAGCGCGACCACCGCAAGGCCGGCAGAGCTGAAATCGATCGGCGCGGTCGTCACCACGGCGCGAGTCGCCGTGGCGCCGAGGCACGACGGGATCACGCCCTCGACCGACTTGCGAAGAATGTCGAGCGCATCACTCGCCGTGAGCTTGCCGTCGCCTTGCGGCGAGGGCCATACGTCTCCGCGCCGGTCGTACTTCGAGGCGACGGCGTAGCGCAGCGTCTGCAGGCCGTCACTGGCCTTGAAGAAACCGTCGCCGGTGACGTCGCCGCAAAGCGCCGCGTGCGCAGGCGCGGCGCCGATGGCGAGCCAGCACCACAGCGCGGCAGCGCACGCACGCTCAGTGCGCATCATTCGAATGTTGCGCATGGTGCACATCCTCTGCGGGAAGCTGCCCGGGAGCCGCGGACCAGCTCAGCGTCGCGTAGAAGGCGCGTCCGGGAAGCGGAAATCCGATCTGGTCCGGCACCAGCGAATCGGTGATGTTGTCGGCCTCCACCGTCAGGCGAAGGCCCTTCCAGAACGGCCCGTACACGACCGATACTCCCTGCACCGTGCGCGTGGAGATCGAATCGATGTTCTCGCTGTCGAGATAATGCTTGCCGGTCACGTCGATGTCGTATGCCAGCACGAACGGTCCATGGCTCCAGCTGACACGCGCCCAGCCTTCGTGCGGCGCGAGGCCGGCAAGGTCTTTGCCGTGGACGAACTCCCCGTCGGAACGGTTCTCGGCATCCTGGAACGTGTAGTTTGCGGATAACGCGAAGCCGGCCGGCCCGTGCCATTCTGCACGCAACTCGTGGCCGCGGATGTGCGCGTTCTGTTCGTTGAACGCCTTGGCCGTGCGATCGAACGTGAGCTTCACGAGGATCACGTCGTCGATGTTGCTGCCGAAGTACGCGTAGCCGATCGCGAGCTTTCCCAGCGGCTCGCGTTCGCCGGTCCACTCGAAGCCGGCGTCCCATGCGATGCCGGATTCCGGCTGGAGGCCGGGATTCCCGACCGTGAAACCGGTATTGCCATACAACTCGCCGAACGTGGGCGGACGAAAGTACGACGACACGTTCGACTTGATCGCAAGCCCCGCGACCGGTTCCCACCGCACGCCCGCATGCGGATCGGTGGAGTGATCCGAGTCGTGGCTGCCCGCTCCGCGGATCGACGAATCGAAGGAGTTCCACAGCTGCTGGTGGCGAAGCTGAAACGTGACGGTCGTGTGGAGCGACGCGACCGTCCAGTCGTCGCCGGCGGCAATTGCCAGCGACGAGCGCGTTGCGTCCTGGTCGGTCGCTCCGTTCTGGTCGAACCCTTCCCAGCTGTATTCCGCGCTCCCGGCAAACCAGTGCGTTTTGCCGACGGGGCGTCCCCATTTTCCCGCGGTGGTCGAAGTGGTCGTCTCTGCGGTGTTGTCGAATGCGCGGAAGTCGGTGTCGGACAGCCTCTGCCGCTGCCAGTTCGCACTCTGTTCAATGTTCCAGCGACCGTCGGCGCCGCCGAGCGCGATCGCGCCGATTTCGCGCACGGTTTCCAGCTGCGTGTGCGAGCGAAATGCCGCCGCGAAGCCGGGCACGCCTTCGTCTTTGTAAAACACCTGGTTGCGCAGCTGCAGCCGCGCGCTGCCGACATCGCGCCGCCAGCGCAGCAGCGAGTCGATCGCATCGCTGTGGTTGTTGCGGCGCTTGCGGACTTCGTCGTCGTTCGGGTTGTTGACCGCGCCTTCATCCTTGAACTCGAAATCGCCGTCGGTCGTGCGGTACGCCGCGAACGCCGAGGCGTTTCCGCCGGCCAGCGGCCCTGCGCCGCCGGCGTTGACCTTGGCCGAACCGAACGAGCCGCCGCCCACGGCTGCGCTCGCTGTCGCGTGATCCGGATCGCGCGTGATCACATTCACCACGCCTGCGGCCGACGACGGCAACAGGCCCACCGGCGCGAACCCCCGGTAGACCTCGATGCGCTCGACCGTATCGAACGGCAGATCGGCCAGGTTCACGACACTGTCGGATGCGCGTCCGAGCGGCACGCCGTCGAGAAGGATGCGCAGCTGACCGGACGGCGCACCGCGGATCGACAATGTTGCGAAATCGTCGCGGCCGCCCTGCCGGCGAAGCTGCGCGCCGACGCTCTGGCCAAGCAGCTCTGCCGGAGACTGAAAGCTCCGCCATGTCGGCTCCGCGAAAATCGTTTCGCCGAACGCGGCGACGTCGTCGGGCGTTTCGAAGCTGCGCTCGGGTAAGGCCGCGTCGCCCTGCTTGCCGGCATCGACGACGATCGGAGGCAGCTCGCTTGCCGGTGCATCGGAAACGTCGTCGGGCGGTGCTCCGCCTGTGTCGTCGGCTGCGATGCTTCCCGGGGTCGCATCGGCAGCGTTCGCCATCACAGGCGCTGCAAACAGAAACGCGAGCAGGACCACGACCGCGCGGCGAGCGGCGCGCCGCCATCGCGACATCGGGATGGAGAAGTTGCTGTCGAAGGTTCGTGGTCGCGTACGCAAAGCCGGCGAACCGTAGGGATGCGGGGCAATGGAGTCAACAAGCGCGACGTGCCTCCGCTTTGACAGCCGTCAACCGGCAACCTAAGAGCCCGCCGTGGCTTCGATTGCCGGCAAGGGAATTTCCATCCTCGGCTCGACCGGCTCGATCGGCACCCAGACGATCTCCCTGCTCGAACGTTTCCCCGACCGCTTCCGCGTCGTTGCGCTTGCCGCCGGCCGCCGCGCTGCCGATCTCAAGGATCAGACGCTCCGCATGAAGCCTTCGGTGATCGCCGTTGCCGAAGCTTCGGACGCAGTCGAGCTCGAGCGCGCGCTGGGCAGCGAAATGGGCGCAGCGGCGCCCCGCGTTTTCTCCGGTCGCGAAGGACTCCTGCAGGTTGCCACGGCGCCGGGCACCGACGTTCTCGTCTCCGCTCTCGTCGGAGCGGCCGGCCTCGTGCCGACGCTCGCCGCGATCGACGCAGGAATCGACATCGCGCTTGCCAACAAGGAAGTGATGGTGGTCGCCGGCGAGCTCGTTCAGCGCCGCGCGCGAACATCCGGAAGCCGGCTGCTGCCGGTCGACAGCGAGCACAACGCGGTCTTCCAGGCACTGGCCGGTCGTGAACGCAGCCACGTGCGCAAGATCGTGCTGACGGCGTCCGGCGGACCGTTCCGCCAGCACACCGCCGATCAGCTTCGCAGCGTGACGCGCGCCGAAGCGCTCCGGCATCCGACCTGGAACATGGGCGACAAAATCACGATCGATTCCGCCAGCCTGATGAACAAAGGACTGGAAGTGATCGAGGCGCGCTGGCTGTTCGACGTCGTGCCCGAAGACATCGAGGTACTCGTGCATCCGCAGAGCATCGTGCACGCGCTGGTGCGCTACCACGACGAATCGGTCATCGCCGTGCTTGCTCTTCCCGACATGGCCATTCCGATCGCCTACGCGCTCGCATGGCCCGACGTGCTCGAGCTCGGCCATCTTCCGCGCCTCGATCTGGCCACGACCGGCACGCTCACGTTCGCGGCGCCGGACCTCGAGCGCTTTCCGTGCCTCGGGCTTGCGTACCGCGCGCTCGCGGCGGGCGGCGCGATGCCGGCGGTGCTCAATGCGGCCAACGAAGTTGCGGTCTCGCGCTTTCTTGCCGGAGACATCGGATTTCCGGACATCGCCGCATCGGTGGCGTCGAGCATGGACGGCTTCGAAAGCGGCGACTGCGATTCCATCGATGCGCTTCTGTCGGCCGATGCGTGGGCGCGCAAGGCGGCGGCGGGATGGTGCCCGGTGCGCGCAGCCTCGTGAAGAAAATAACGCGAAAAGAAAGGCTCGCACGCGCGCCGCGCCCGGCGGACCCGGTTGTCGCTCGAACCGCCGCTGCGCCGGCCGTCCCTTCGCCGGCCGCGCCGCCGGACCGGCTCACGGCGATGCTGCCGGCGTTCGCGCTGGTCGTCGTCGCGGTCTTTGCGATCCGCCGCCTCGACGACTTCGACACGTGGTGGCACCTCGCGTCCGGACGCTGGATCGTCCAGCATCACGCCATCCCGCACACCGACGTCCTTTCGTTCACGGTTCCGCAGAACGAATGGATCAACCTGCAGTGGCTTTACGACGTGCTGCTTTACGGCATGTGGAGTCTCGGCGGGGCAAGCGGCCTCGTGCTGCTGTCGGCGGCCTGCTTCATTGCCACGTTCGCGCTGCTGGCGCGCCACATTGCGCGCTACACCGGTCCGATCGCGACGACTCTTCTGCTGTGCTGGGTCGCCACCACCGTCAACGAGCGCTTCCTGATCCGCCCGGAGATGGCGACGTTTCCGCTGCTCGCGGCGGTCCAGCTCGTGCTTGCCGAAGGTCGCGAGCGGCCGTCGCGGCTTCGCTGGCTCGTGCCGCTGATGGTGCTGTGGGCGAACATGCACTCGCTGTTCATCCTCGGCGCCGGCGCGATCCTGTGTGCGATGGCCGGCGCGCTCGCCGCCGAGCTGCCGCTGATGCCGCCCGGCTGGCGCCGCGACAGCGCATGGCCCGCTGCCGCGCGCCGCGAGCTGTTCGTGTGGGGCGGCGTCGCGCTCGCCGCGACGCTCGTCAATCCGTATTTCCTGCGGGCTCTGACGTTTCCGTTCGAGCTGATCTCGCGCATCGACGGATCGAACGGCATCTACCAGGTCATCGGCGAATTCCGTCCTCCATTCTCCGGATACTTCCTGACGTTCGCGCTCGGGTCGTACCAGGCGTTCGTCTATACCGCGGCCGCTCTTGCCGTCGTTGCCGGCGCGATGCGGGCGTTCGCAGGACCGCCGTCACGCGGCGACCGCACACCGCCGCTGCCGGGCGAACGCGCCGGGTTCGACGTCGCCGTCGTGGTTTTCGCAATCGCGCTGGGATGGCTCTCGCTGCTGGCGCGCAGGAACATCGGCGTATTCGCGGTCGGAGCCGTGCCGTTCGTGGCGGCCGCGTTCGCAATCAT
Source organism: Candidatus Limnocylindrales bacterium (assembly GCA_035571835.1). Classification (NCBI taxonomy): domain Bacteria; kingdom Bacillati; phylum Chloroflexota; class Candidatus Limnocylindria; order Candidatus Limnocylindrales; species Candidatus Limnocylindrales bacterium. The sequence continues at coordinate 21,660 of DATNBU010000032.1, forward strand.
CCAGTCGAAGCTGCCCTCTGTGAGCCTGCGCTCGCAGGCTGCGAGTCGCGCGGCGACGGCCGCAGCGGTTGCCGGCATGCTCGCGATCTGCGCGCTCGTGATGACCAACCGCTGGTATGCGTCGACCGGGGAGACGCACGAGTTCGGTCTGGGAATCCTCGAGTCGAACTTCCAGCCGCGTGCCACCGAGTTCTTCCGCGAGACCAGGCTGCCGGGCCCGATGTACAACGACATGACGGCGGGCGGATATCTGACGTGGGACGACCCGACGGGAAAAGGCGTCTACGTCGACGGCCGTCTCGAAGTCTACGACACGCCGTTTTTCAGCGCGTACCTTTCGAACATGGCCAACATTGACGCCTGGACGAAAGACGCCGATGCACGCGGGATCCAGAGCGTGATGCTCTTCCACCGCTGGGGAAACCGCCAGTCGCTGCTTCGCGCGCTGACGTCGACCCGTCACTGGATGCTCGTGTACTACGATGACACCGTTGCGACGCTGGTTCGGGCCGATGCCAACGAGGATGTCGTCGCCGCCGCACGCACGGCGTTCTCGTCGACCTGGCGACCGAGGACCGAAGCGACGCTGTCGGGCCCCGAGATGACGTATTCGTGGCAGTGGAGCATCGCGCGCTATACGGGACAGCTTGCTTACGCGCGCCTGCTGGAGACGATCGGCGATCGCCGCAGCGCGCTCGAATGGTTCGAAAAGGCGATTGCGACCGGCATGCCCGTCGACTTCGAAGTCGACGCGCGCCACAGCGCCGCACAGCTCCTTGCGGCGTCCGGGCAGCTCGCACAGGCGCGCATGCATCTCGTAAGGGCCAACGAGCTCGATCCCTCCAACGAGTCCACGCGCGCGATGCTGACCAAGCTCGATGCCATCGCCCACTGACAGGACGACGCCGGCCTTCTCGAGGCCGGTGCTGGTGACCGGCGCCGCCGGGTTTGTCGGCGCGAACCTTGTGCGGCACTACGCGGCGCGCGGCGCGCGAGTGGTTGCGGCCGGCCACGACGATTCTCCGGCATGGCGGCTCGAGGCCGTGCCGGAAAACGTCGAGAAGACCCACGTCGACGTGTGCTCGGCGGGCGAGGTCCGCCACCTTCTCGAAGAAGTCGCGCCGGAGGTGATCCTGCACTGCGCCGCATTCGGAGCGTATCCCGGCCAGACCGATGCGGAGCGGATTCATCACGTCAACTATGACGGCGTCCGCTACATGCTCGAGGAAGCGCGCCGGCTCGACGGGCTGCGTGCGTTCGTGCAGATGGGCACGTCGTCGGAATACGGCGCTAACTGCTCCGCACCGACGGAAGACGCACCGACGGCGCCCGACAGCGATTACGCGGTATCAAAGGTGGCCGCGACGGCGCTGGTCCGGTTTCATGCGCTCAAGCACGGACTGCCGGCGTGGGTGCTTCGGCTGTACTCCATCTATGGTCCGTTCGAGGACGTCTCGCGCCTGGTCCCGCGTCTGATCGAAGAAGCCCGGCGCGGACGACTGCCGGCGCTGGTCGATCCGGGCATTTCGCGCGACTATCTGTACATGGGCGACGTCTGCGACGCGTGCGATGCGGTCATCGAGCGCGCCGGCAGCGGTCTCGCGCCCGGCGAGATCTTCAACATCGGCAGCGGGCGCAAGACTACGCTGGAGGAGATCGTCGCGATCGTGCGCGGGCTGTTCGGGGTGAGTGTCGAGCCGCAGTGGGGCTCGATGCCCAACCGCCGATGGGATCACTCCGACTGGTACGCGAATCCGGCCAAAGCGGACGAGCTGCTCGGCTGGAAGGCGACGACGGCGCTCGAGAACGGACTGCGTGCGACCTCCGAATGGATGGACCGCGAGCGGACGCTGCTCGAGCTCGCGCATCGGCACAGCGTCGAACAGGCACCTGCATGACGCCGCCGCCGCCGGAATCTCCTGCCGCCTTTCCGATCTCGCGCGGTTCGCTCGCCGGACTATCTGCAGATGCGATCGCGGTGCGGCGCCTGTTTCTGACGATGCACCACGGCGCGCGCGCCGGGCACATCGGCACGGGCCTTTCGTGCATCGATCTGCTGCTGTTCCTGTACAGGCGACATCTGGCCGTGGGCGACGTGTTCGTGCTCAGCAAAGGGCACGGAGTCTCTGCGCTTTACGCGACCCTGCGTCATATCGGCCGTCTCTCCGGTGAAGAGCTGGCGACGTATTACAAGGATGGAACGGTGCTCGCCGCGCATCCCGTGGCGGGCGCGCTCGGGGAGATTCCGGCAGCCACCGGCTCGCTCGGACACGGCCTCCCGATGGCCTGCGGGGTGGCTCTTGCGCATCGCACGCAGCACCAGTCGCGCACGCGATGCGTCTGCCTGCTGTCCGACGGCGACTGCAACGAAGGATCCACCTGGGAGGCGGCCGCGTTCGCGTCCCATCATCACCTCGGCAACCTGACCGTCGTCGTCGACCGCAACGATCTGCAGGGATTCGGTGCGACCCGCGACGTGCTCGACATGGAACCGTTCGCCGACAAGTGGCGCGCGTTCGGCTTCGACGTGCGAACCATAGACGGCCACGATTTTGCCCAGATGGACGCCGCGATGACTCGAGCAACCGATTCGGTTGCGCCGCTGTGCGTGATCGCGCAGACGAGGAAAGGCTGCGGGATCTCGTTCATGGAGAACCGTCTCGAGTGGCACTACCTGCCGATGAGCGACGAGCAGTTCCGCCTCGCTCTTGCCGAGCTCGACGAAGCCGAACGCCGGCTGCCGAACGCCGATGCGAGCTCCGGGAGCGCGCAGTGAGAGTCGCGTTCACCGAGGCCGTCGATTCGATACTGGTGCGCGATGCGCGCGCGATGTTTTTTTCCGGCGATCTCGGCTTCCAGGCGTTCGAAGGCCTGGCCGCGCACCTCGGGCCGCGCTTCATCAATGCCGGCGTTGCGGAGCAGAACATGATCGGCGTCGCCGCCGGCGTGGCGCTGACCGGGATTCCGGTCTGGGTGTATTCGATCGCACCGTTCGCGACGCTGCGCTGCCTCGAGCAGATCCGCAACGACGTCTGCCTGCACGACCTCCCGGTGCGCATCGTCGGCAACGGCGGCGGTTACACCTACGGGATCATGGGCTCGACGCATCATGCGCTCGAGGACCTGGCCGTGCTCAAGGCGCTGCCGAACATGCAGCTGTTCTTCCCGTGCTCGAACAATCACGTGGCAGCCGCTGTCGAGACGATGCACGGCCTCGGCGGGCCGTCGTATCTGCGCCTGGCGATCTCCGGTTTCCCGAGCGATGCGCCGCCACTTTCGGAGAACTCGCAGACCCTGACGCGCGTATATCGCCGCCGTACCGCCGCCGGAGGAGTGACGATCATCGGCGCGGGCCACGGCGTGCAGATCGCGCTGTCGGCGCTCGCGCTCGGCCTCGACGCCGTCAACGCCGACATCTTCGGGATTGCGCGTTTCCCGCTGCGCATGGATCTCGAAGAGGATCTGGTGCGCAGTGTTTCGGAAACCGGCCGCGTGCTCTTCATCGAGGAGCACTACGCCGCGGGCGGCATCGGCGAGTCCATGCGGCTTGCTCTCGGCGCCCGCGCCCGCGAGTTCGTCCTCCTCGCGGCGGAATATTCGCGCGACCAGAAATACGGATCGGCGGCGTTTCACCTGCGCCAGTGCGGAATGACTCCCGAGCGCGTTGCGGAGCTCGCCGCCGTGCTCGCGAGCGGCTCGGGAGCCGTTGCATGACGAGCCCCGAACAGAGGGAGGCGCTGCTCGAAGCCCGCTGGTGCACGCTGTGCGGGCCCGGCGCTGCAAAGAAAGAGCTTTATCCGGCCAGGTTCGCCGACGGGGATCTGAGCGCTCCGGTCTTTTCCGCGCGGCGCTCGCCGGACGGTTGCCACTTCCGCCTCGTCGAATGTGCCGGCTGCGGCATGATCTTCTCCGATCCGGCGTGTCCGCCGGAGACGCTCGGCGAGCTGTATGCTGCAAGCGATGTCACCTACGGCCCGCAGGAACAGCAGATCTACGACTCGTACGCACCGATTCTCGACCGCGCGGCGTCGCGACTTGCGCGGCGCGGGGCGTTCGTCGAGATCGGCGGCGGATCCGGTTTCATGCTGAAGTATGCCGCACCGGCCGGCTTTTCGTCTGCGCTCGAGATCGAACCGAGCGCCGACGCCGAACGGCGCTTCGTGGCGCCGTCGCCGCACGCCCGCTTCGTGCGCAGCATGATGACGGACGCGCTGCTGCCCGAATCGTCGGCGAGCCTGATATGCTTCTTCCAGATGCTCGACCACCTGCCGGACCCTCTGGCGTTCCTCAAGGCCGTCTGGCGTGCACTCGAACCCGGCGGTGTCGCGGTCTGCGTCACGCACGATACGTCGGGGCTCGCGACGCGCCTGCTCGGAGAATCGAGCCCGATCTTCGACATCGAGCACACGTACCTGTTCAACCACGACAACCTTTCGCGGCTGTTCTCGGCGGCCGGCTTCGATCGCATCGAAACCTTTGCCGTGGCCAACGACTATTCGATCCGTTACTGGCTCGGGCTCGCGCCGCTGCCGGCAGCGCCGAAGGGCGCGCTCCTGCGCACGCTCGAGCTTGCCGGAGTCGCCGACCGGCGGCTGCGCCTGAGGCTCGGCAACGTCGGCGCCATCGCCCGCAAACCACAACATGACTGAACCTTTCAAGCTGAGCGCGATCATCGCGTGTTACCGCGACGAGCAGGCAATCCCGGTGATGGCCGAGCGGCTCGAGGCCACGTTCGCGAAGATCGGCTGCGACTACGAGATCATCTTCGTCAACGACGGCAGTCCCGACGATTCGCAGGCGGTCCTCGAGCGCCTCGCTTCCGCCAACCATCGCATCAAGGTGATCACGCACAGTCGCAACTTCGGCTCGCAGAATGCGTTCACGAGCGGCATGGCACGGGCGACCGGCGATGCGTGCGTGCTGCTCGACGGCGACCTGCAGGATCCGCCCGAGCTGATCGAAGACTTCGCACGAAAGTGGCGCGAAGGCTTCGACGTCGTCTACGGCGTCCGCACGCAGCGCGAAATGGCCTGGAGGAACGAGGTTCTCTACAAGGCGTTCTACCGGCTTTTCCAGCGCGTTGCGTACATCCGCGTGCCGGCCGATGCCGGCGACTTTTCGCTGATCGACCGCCGGGTGATGAACATCCTGAACGACCTTCCCGAGCGCGACCGGTTCCTGCGCGGGCTGCGGGCATGGACCGGCTTCCGCCAGACCGGCATTCCGTACCTGCGTCCGGAGCGCATGTTCGGCCGCTCGACGAACAACTTGCTGGCGAATCTTCGCTGGGCGCGAAAAGGCATCTTCTCGTTCTCCTATCTCCCGCTCGAGCTGATCTCGTACGCCGCTGCGCTCGTCGCCGTCCTGTCGGCCGTGGCGATCGTGCTGCAGATCATCGGACGGATTCTCGACCCGACGGTTCCTCGCGGCGTCAGCACGATCATCGTCGTGTGCCTGTTCCTCGGCGCGATCCAGCTGATCAGTCTTGCGTTCATCGCCGAGTATCTGGGCCGCGTGTTCGAGGAGGTCAAAGGCCGCCCGCGCTACATCGTGGCGCGCACGCTCAATCTGGAAGACGGCGCGGGCGATGCACCGGGCTCGCGCGGCGCCGGTGATGCGCGGGTGCCGGCGAAGTGACGGCCGAAAAGCGACGTCGACGCGTGCCGAAGGCCGCTACTGCGCCCGCCAGGGAACAGGCCGCGCCAGTTGCTGCGCCGCCGCCGCCACGGCCGCGCGCGTCGATCCTTCACGTCGTGGCCGGGCTCGCGCTGATGGCCGTGTTCGCCGTGCAGGCCATCGTGGCCTCGCACCGCGATTCGGTGACGATCGACGAGTTTGCGCATCTGCCGGTCGGGCTGAACGCGCTGCTGCACGCCGACTTCCGCGTCGATCCGGTCAACGCGCATCTCGCCCGCATGTTCATTGCGCTTCCGCTGCTCGCCGATCCGCCGGCGTTCTCGCCCGAGCCCGGCATGAACGTGAACCAGCTCGGCTACCAGTTCATGGAGCTCAACGGGAAACGCTACCAGGAAATTTACGAGAAAGTCCGGCCGATGGTCGTGCTGCTCGCACTCTTCGCGGCGACCGTCATGGCGAAGTGGGCATACGACCTGTACGGCAGCCATGCGGCACTGGCCGCTGTCGGACTGTTCGCGTTCTCGCCGTCGCTGCTCGCGCACGGACACCTCGTCACCGTCGACGTTGCGGGCACGCTCGGGTTCCTGCTCGCTCTGTATGCGAACTGGAAGTTCCTCGAGACTCCGACGGTGCGGCGGGCGGTATGGCTCGGCGTTGCCGCCGGCGGCGCGAACCTCTTCAAGCTGTCGGGCGCAGTGCTCCTGATGATGATCGTTCCGACGTGGATCATCCGCATGACGCTCGCCCGTTACGCTCGCCTTCCGGCGCGCGAGTGGGCCAGGCTGATTGCCGTGGTCGGCGCCGTCGCGCTCGTGACGCTCAACGCGGGATATGCGTTCGACGGCACGTTTGGCCTGCTGCGCGATGCGACGCTCACGCCGGGTGGAAGGCTTGCGCGCGTCGCGGCCGCGATGCCGTGGCTGAGGCTTCCGCTGCCTCGTCCGTTTCTCGACGGGATCGACGTCGTGCTCGAGGTCGGCAAGGGCCATGACCCGTCGTATTTCCTGGCAGGAGAGCTGTCGGCGGACGGATGGTGGTACTATCACCTGGCTGCATTCTCGGCGAAGTGCCCGCTGCCGGTGCTCGCGGCGATCGTCTTCGCGATGGTCGCGTGGCTCGTCGGCCGCGGCCGCAGCCGGAGCGATTACGCGGTGTTCGTTCCGGTGATCGTGCTGTTCGCGGCCAACTCGGCGTTCAACTCGCTACAGATCGGAGAGCGTCACGTGCTGCCGGCGTATCCGCTGCTTTTCATCGGCGTCTCGCCGTGGCTCGCGTCGGCGCTGGCGAGCATGCCATGGCGCGCATCGCGCGATGTCCGCGATGCGGCAGCCGCCGAAACGCCGCCGCCAAAACGAGATTCGACGACGCGAGATCCTGCCGCAGCCGGACCGGCTGCAATGATGCGAGCGTGGCTGCCGTTCGCAGCTGCGGCGGGTGTTTTCGTCTGGACGATCTGGGGCACGATCGCGGTCGCGCCGCGATATCTTCAGTTCTTCAATGAAGCTGCCGGCGGACCCGAGCGCGGGCACCGCGTACTGATCGATTCGAACATCGACTGGGGCCAGGACCTGATCCGCCTGCGCGAGTACATGGACGAGAAGCATCTCGATCGCATCTCGCTCGCATACTTCGGCCGCGTCGATCCGCAGATCTACGGCATCCGCTTCAGTCCGCTCGAGCGCGGCATCTCGCACGGCCCGACCGCGATCTCGGCGTCGTTCCTGATGGGCCGGCCGTACTTCTGGATCCTTGGCGGCCGCATGCGCTGGGTGCCGTCGAGGACCTACGAGTGGCTGCAGGCTTACAAGCCGGTCGCGCGCGTCGGCTCGATGTTCGTGTTCGATCTTCCGTAACTTCAGTCGCCGAGCTGGTCGACCTCGAGCCCGAGCGTGCGCGCGACTTCCTCGCGATAGCGCCGCTGGATCTCGAGCGTGACCGGTCCGGGACGGCCGCTCGCGATCTTGCGGCGGCCGACTCGGACCACCGGAAGAACTTCGATCGCCGATCCGGTGATGAAGATTTCGTCGGCGCCCGCCAGATCCTCGACCGTGAAGCGCTCTTCCTTCGCTTTGGCGATTTTTTTTGCGATGCGGAGAACCTTGCTGCGCGTGACGCCGGGCAGCAGCCCGGCGGAAACGGGTGCCGTGCGCACCACGCCGCCACGGACGATGAAGACGTTGCTGGTCGTGCCTTCGAGCACGACGCTGCCGTGGCCGTTCATGCTGCCGTCGGTATGATAGATCGCCTCGTAGCAACCATGCTTGCGCGCTTCGGCGCGCGCCAGGATCGCCGGAAGGTAATTCAGCGACTTCACCTGGCGCTGGCGCTCGCAGACACCGGACCCGATGCTGAACGGATACACGGCGACTCCGTTCGCCTTCACCTCGCCGAGCTTCGGCTCGAGCGGCCGGTAGAGCATCAGCGTCGTCGGCTCGGCGGTGTCCTCGACGAGAAGGCTGACGGGGCCGTGGCCGCGCGTGATCGTCATGCGCACCGCGCCGTCGCTCTTCAGCATGCCGTTGAGACGTGCAAGCTCGGTGCAGCGCTTCTCCCATGGCTCGGAGGCGTCGAACGGGATGCCGATTTTTTTTGCGCTGCCCGCCATGCGCTCCAGGTGAGCGGCGAGCCCGTACGGCCGGCCTCGATACGTGCGCCACGTCTCGAACAGTCCTTCCCCGAATAGAAATCCCCGGTCGAGAGGTGAGATCCTCGCTTTCGCCACATCCACGAACTTTCCGTTCAACCAGCAACTCGCCTTCACGATCGTTCTCCTGCCCTGCGCAGCGCCGGTCTTCCGGTGGCTGGCGGTTCGAATTCTGACGCGGTTCCGTCGCCCGCCGGGGATGCGTTCGTGCCGACGGCTTCCTGCTTGGCAGCTGTAAGCGTCCGTGCCGCGCCGCGGGCGGCAACGAGCGCGGCAAGCTTGACCTCGGTCTCGACCCACTCCCGATCGGGATCCGAATCGGCAACGATGCCGCCGCCAGTCGAATAGACGAGCCGGTCTCCGCTGGCGACCGCGGTACGGATCGCGATCGACAGCTCGAGCTGGTCGCCGCCGTTGAAACAGCCGATCGCGCCGGTGTAGGGCCCCCGTTCTGCTGCTTCGACCTCGCGCAGGATTTCCATCGCACGGATCTTCGGTGCGCCGGTGATTGATCCGCCAGGGAACGTCGCGCGCAACAGCGACGCAAGGCCGGTATCGGGACGCAGCTTTGCGTGCACATCGGTAACCATGTGATGCACGGTAGCGTACGATTCGACATTTGCGAGATGGTTCACCTGAACAGAGCCCGTGCGCGCGACGCGGCCGAGATCATTTCGTTCGAGGTCGACGATCATCAGGTGTTCGGCCAACTCTTTCGGGTCCGATTGCAGGTCGTTTCGTGCAGACGCGTCATCGGCCGTGTTGTTGTGTCGTGGCCGCGTTCCTTTGATCGGCCGGGTCTCGACGTCGTCACCGCGTCGCGAAAGAAAGCATTCGGGGGAGTTCGACAGCAGCGCGAAGCCGCCGTAATCGAGAAACGCTCCCCAAGGCACCGGCTGCACTGCGCGCAGCGCGCCGTACGTCTGCGCTGCCGATCCGGCGAACGGAAACACCGCACGGCGCGAAAGATTCGCCTGATAGACTTCTCCCGCGGAGATCGCGCTGCGGATGCGATCGAAGCCGCGCCTGTAGTCGTCCCTCGTCGTTGCCGTCCATGCCGCGCTGACGACATCGGCGGGAAACGGCGGGCCGGCCGCGTCGACGGCCGGAGGCGTGACAGCGAACCGCACGTGCGCCGCCGACAGGGTACGCGGGTCCCACGCATCGAATTCATCGTAGACAGACAGCACCGCAAGCGGGAGTCCCGAGGGGGCCTGGACGCGCTTGGCCATCGCGATCGCTGCGTGCCTGGGATGTCGTTCGGTCCATTCGCCGAGCTCGTATGCAAGATATCCGACGACTCGCGGCAGAACGTTTTGTGCAAGCCACGCGGGACCGGCGACGGCGTCGCTACGATTCTGCTCGACGAATCCGGCGATGCAGTCGACCGGATCACGCGCATCCGCACGCCATGAACCGCTGCGCCAGACGCGCGCTCTGCCGTCCCGTTCGATGACGAGCTGCTCGCGCGGCCGGCTGCCGGCGAACGACAGTCGACTGCCCACGGCCCGATCCAGGAAGAATGGAAACGGGCGGGACTCGTGCGCGGCAAAAACATGCCACGGCGCTGGCGCCGTCGAGGACATCGCCGCTTCCTATCAGGGCATCGCCCTGCGCGCGATGCGCGGCGGCAGACGGCGCGCGATGCGTGGCCCGTTGGACGGCGCGCGATGCGCGGGCCCGTTGGACGGCGCGCGATGCGCGCCTTAGGCTCCCGGCGTGGACGCGCACGTACGGTTGCTTCAGCAGGTGGCGGCTTCGACGGTGACCGTCGCGGCCGAGATTCCGCAGTCGCATCCGTCGGCAGCCGTTCTCGGCACGTCACGCGCTGGAACCGGTGCGGTCGTCGACATCGACGGCACGATCGTGACCGTCAACTATGTGGTGCTCGGCGCCAATCGCGTCGCCGTGACCGATGTCGACGGAAAACGGCTTGCCGCGCGGGTGATCGCGCAGGATTTCGCGTCCGGCCTTGCGGTGCTCGGGGTGTCCGGTGCGGCGCTGGCGCCGGTCCGCCGCGGCAGCTCGCTCGACGTGAGCCCGGGCCAGGACGTCTTTCTGGTCTCGAGCGTCGGCGCCACCGAACGCCGCAGCGCGAGCGGCTTCGTGGTTTCCGACGATCCGTTCGATGCGTACTGGGAGTACTTCCTGCCGCGAGCGCTGTGGCTGAGCGCGATCAATCCCGGGCTTGGCGGCGCGCCGCTGTGCGATTCGCGAGGCCGCTTCGTCGGTGTGATCTCGCTAAATCTGGGCGCGATCGGCCGCGCAACGCTCGCGATCCCGTCCGAGAATTACTACGACCACGCCGAAGAGCTGCTGCGCGACGGCAAGCGCACGACGCGTCCGACACGGGCGTGGGTCGGCATGTTCTGCTACGCGTTGCCCGATCGTACCGTTGTCGCGGGCCTGATTCCGGGCGCGCCGGGAGAACGCAGCGGCCTTGCCGTAGGCGACATCCTCGTCCGCATCGACGAAGAACCGATCACCGGACGCCTGCAGCTGTACGAGGCGATCTGGCGCCGCAAGCCGGGCGACGTGATCGATCTCAAAGTGCTGCGCGAAGGGCACATCGAGAGCGTGGTCGTCACCAGCGGCGATGCGGAAGAATTCTTCTCGGTCTGATCAGAGATCGCCCGTCCCGACGGCTTCGTCGACGATCGGTTCGTCCATGGGATGGCCCGCCGGGTAACCCGCAGAATCCTCGGGCAGCTCCTTCGGTCCGGTCAGGAACACCATCAATCCGATCAGGGAGATCGCCGACGCAGTCAGGAACATCGTCGGGTAGCCGTGGGTTTCGACGAGCGTGCCGAACAGGAATGCGCAGCCGGAAATGCCGAGGCTGTACGAGCCGCTGAACAGGCTCTGGGTACGCCCGATGTTGTTCGGATTGCTCCAGTCGGCAATCCACGCGTTCATGGTCGGATAGAGCATGCCGTGCCCCATGCCGAAGATCGCACCGATCGAGACGATCATGGGCATCGTGCGCACCACCGACAGCAGCGCGACGGCCACCGTGAGCGCAATCATCGCCGGCACCAGCACCGTGCGGCGTCCGACGCGATCCGACACGCGTCCGAGCGCGGCCCGGACGGTGACCGCGGCAAGACTCCACGCCGTGAAGAACGGGCCGACGTGCCCGATCTCGAATTGCGTGACCAGCAGCGGCACGAACGTCTGCGTCGCGCCGAATCCGACTCCGTAACAGAGCATGGCGAACGTCGCCGTTGCGACGGCGTGACGGGCTGCCTGTGGATCGATCTCGACATTGCGGGCGCGAGCCACGAACTCGGGCGGGCGCGGGACGAAGCACGACAGCACGAATGCCGATGCACCGAGCACCGCACCGACGCCGAACATCGTCTGGAAACCGTAGCGAAGGATGATCTGCTCGCCGATGATCGGGCTGATCGCATGCGTGAGAATCGTCGAGATTCCGAACCACCCGATCGCTTCGGCGCGCCGGTCGATCGGTGCGAACAGCACGGCGAGCGTCTGCGCGCCGGTGAACGCGCTGGTGAACGCGATGCCCTGGATCACGCGCGCGACGTACAAGGGCGGGCCGATCTCGTCGATGAACAGGAACGCGATCGAGCACAGGGTTCCGACACCGATTCCCGTGATCATGAAGCGCCTTCGTCCGAAGCGGTCGAGCAGGTAGCCGATCCACGGCAGCGCGGCGAGGCCGGCGAATCCGTTGATTGCACCGACACGGCCGGCAAGCTCGGGGCCGCCGCCTTTGGCGTGCACCCACAGCGGCATCAGGAAAAAGAACGCGAGGTTCAGGAAGGACAGAAAATTTGCCGCCGACACGATGAAGAATGCGCGCGGAATCGGCGTGCGGCCAGGCATCGTGCGTGTCTATCGAGGGCTCCGGCAACTGGCAATGCGATCGGAGCGCGGCGCGAGCGCCGTTGCGTGTGCTCGCAACGCGATGGCGTGCAGCGACGCGCCTGTACGCCGGTGCACGCTCGAGCCGGTTGAATTGCGCCGCCCGCCGGGCGATGCTGGCCGCTCTTCATGTACGAAACATTCTTCGGGCTCACGGACCTTCCGTTCCGCCTTACGCCCGATCCCAGATACCTGTTCATGAGCGCGAAGCATCGCGAGGCCTTCGCGCATCTCGTCTACGGGATTCGCGAGGGCAGCGGATTCGTCGCGATCACCGGCGAGGTCGGCGCGGGCAAGACGACGCTCATCCGCGCCCTGCTTGCCGAGCACGCCCAGGACGTCACCGTTGCTTCCATCGTCAACCCGGTGCTCACGTCGACCGAGCTGCTGCAGACGATCAACGCCGAGCTCGGCATCCCGTCGCGCAGCACCAGCCGCAAGGAACTGATCGAGGAGCTCGCGGCCTTCCTCAAGAGCAACAATGCAGCCGGCAAGCGAACGGTCATCATCGTCGACGAGGCGCAGAACCTCGACCCGGTCGTGCTCGAGCAGCTCCGCCTGCTGACCAACCTCGAAACCGAGACCGAAAAGCTGCTGCAGGTGGTGCTGGTCGGCCAGCCCGAGCTGCACGGCATCCTGCAGCGGCACGACCTGCGCCAGCTCAACCAGCGCGTGACCGAGAGATGGCATCTCGACAAGCTCGACCGCGACGAAGCCATGGAATACGTGCGCCACCGGTTGCGCATCGCCGGCGCCCACACCGATCTCGTCGAGCCCAGAGCGCTCGAGCAGATCTACCGCTTCACCGACGGTGTGCCGCGCCTTCTCAACATTCTCAGCCATCGCGCGATGCTCGTGGCGTTTACGCGAAGCCGCGGCCGTGTCGGTGTCGAAGAGGTGCGCGGCGCGGCGCGCGAGCTCGGGTATGCGCCGCAGGTCGCGCCGCCACGACGTCCGGCGTGGGGACGCATCGTTGCAGGAATCGCGGCGGCCGGCGCCGCTGCGGCGGTTGCGTTTCTGCTTCTGTCACCGGTTTCGGGCGACAGCCCGCAGGCCGCCTCGGCGGTCGCGCGCAGCGAGCGCGCGCCGAAAGCGCGCGCCGCTTCGCCGGCATCGCGTCCAGCCGAACGCGCGCCTGCCGAGCCGGCTGCGGTTTCTTCGGGGGCTCCAGCGATCGAAGCGCCGGGCGCAGCGCCTGCCGCAGTGCCCGCGCCTGCTCGAACGGCTGAGACGGTTCCAGCGGTGGCACCGTCTGCCGCACCGGCCATCGCCGCTGTGGAACCAACGGCTTCTGCGCCGGCGCCGGCTGCAACTCCGACGCCGGACCAGGATGCGGCGACGCTCAAATCGCTCGCGAATGGATCGGTGTTCGATGCGGCGGTCGCCGACTATTCACGACTGCTCCAGCTGTGGGGCGCCCAACCGGTCGCGACCTCCGATCTCGCGAGCGGATCGCTCAACCTGCAGTCGATCGCCGAATCGCGCGGCCTTCGTTACTTCGCGGTCGAGGTCAACGAAGCCCTGTTGTCGCTGCTCGATCTTCCGGCCATCGTCGAGATGAAGATCGGAGACGCCGGCGAAGTTCGCTACGTGCTTCTGCGCAAGCTCGATCATGCGGCGAACGTCGTGCGTCTCGGCAGCGGTCTTGCGATGGGAGTGCCGGGTTTCGTCCAGGCATGGAATGGCAAGGCGCACATCGTCTTCAAGGATCCCGAAGCGCTGCATTATGATCTTGCACCGGGCGGCGGCGGCCCGGCGGTTCGCAAGCTGCAGACGATGCTCGCTGCCGCGGGACTCCTCGATGCGGCACCGACCGGCACGTACGACGATCTCACGGAGAACGCCGTGCGTCGTTTCCAGGAAGCGCACCACGTTACGATCGACGGTGTCGCCGGCCCGATCACGCAGGTCCTGCTTTACAACTCGCTAGGGCGCTTCGAGAGGCCTACACTCACGGCGCCCTCCGACCTCGAGGCCGGACGCGCACAGTAGTGAGGGCGCGAGCCCGAACATGCAGAAGTCAGGGCGCGAGCCCGAAGATGCAGAAGTGAGGGCGTGAGCCCGAACATGCACCAGAAAGGAAGCACGTGAGCAGCATACTCGACGCCGTCACCAGGGACGCTTCGCGCTCGGGCGCGATCCCCGGAACGCCCGCCTCGCCCGGCAGGCAGCCGTCGTCCGGTGGCGCCGGTCCGGGACGTTTTCGTTCGGCGCTGCTCGTGGTGGTCTTCGGCGTCGTGGCCGGTGCGCTGGCGGCGCGTCAGTTCGGCGGCGGCGGCGAGCCGCCGGCCGATGACATGCTGACCGAAAAATCGACGGGCCGCGTGGCGAGCGAAACCAAGGCCGACGTCGGGCGCGCTGCCAAGGCCGGCGGCAAAGGCCGGGCCGCCAAAGAACCTGCCGGCGATGCCCCGGCCATTGCGAAGGACGACAACGGACCGAAGCCGGGCAAGGGCAAGGGCCGGGACGAGGAAGCGCACGCGCGCGCCCTCGCGATCGAGAAGAAGAAAGAGGAGCTCGCCGCCAAGCTTGCGTCCAAGCCGCCGCCTCCTCCTGCGCCGCTCGTGATCCCGGCCCCCTTGTCGACGTCGAAAACCGAACCGGCACCGGGCGCCCCGCCGATGCCCGGTGAATCTGCTCCGCCAGCTGCGACGGTGCCCGCGGGATCTGCTGCGCCCGCTCCGATCGTCGTCGCGACGGCCGGCGCACCGAGTCCCGAGGCCGCAAAGCCGGCTGCACCGCCGGAACCGTCCGCAGCGGAAGGTTCAACGGTCGTTGCCGTGGTGCCGTCGCCATCACCGGCACCCGCTTCGCCGACCGTCGTTGCGGCCGTCCCACCGGCTCCGCCCGCGGGCCCGGCGCCCACACCGATTGCAGCGCCTTCCGCGACTGCCACGGAAACCGTCGTGGTCGCCCCTTCCCCGGTGCCATCGCCTGCACCGGCGACTGAGCCGCCTGCTCCAACTGCGGCGGCGGGCGCTCCCAACGTTGCGGCGCCTCCTGCGGTCGTCGTTGCACGAGCCGCGCCTGCGGTTCCTCCGACGACGGCAATCACGACGTCGCCGAACCCGCCCGTCCATGAGGCGGCGCCGGCTACGCAAGTCGGAGGGCCGGGCGCGCCCCCAGCGGTAGTCGCCGGTTCACCACCGGCGGTCGTTACGGGTTCAACGGCTACTCCTGGTGCGGAGCCGCCGCCCGCGGCGGTCGACGCAGCAGCGCCACCGCCGCCGGATGTCGTTCTCGACTCGCCTCCGTCCGGCGCGCCGGAAGTCTCGATCATGTTCGTCGCATGGTCGCGCACGCCGGCCAGTCGCATCGCGTCGATGCGAGTCGGGGCCGGCGCGATCAACGTGGTGCACGAAGGCGAGTACGTCGAGGGGCTGCAGGTTTCGGCGATTCATCCCGAAGCCGTCGACTTCCAGTGGACCGGCCAGCATTTTCGCGTCCCCGTCCGCCCGTTCTGAAAAACAGATCTACTGCACGTAACCGAGGCTGCGCAGCGTCCGTTCGCTTTCGCGGCGTCGTCCGCGATGCGCGTGTGCCGTCGGCGCCGGCCTCACGGCGTTCATGGTTCGCAACCACTGTTCGAGCTCTCCCGTCAGACGCTGGCGCTGCTGCTCGAGACGCTCGTCCCGCGGTTGCACACGATCTGCTGCCGCGGGCGCGAGATTGGTGAGCTCGAGCGGATCGGCGGAGCGGTCGTAAAACTCCCACGCGACGGCCGATTTCGACGGAATGCGAACGAGCTTGAGCGGGCCCGAAACAGCCATGGTGGAGCGCCCGTCGAAGCCGGGAAGCTCGAGCCGCGCGTACGGCGTTCCGCGGCTGCGCGTCGTCGTGGCCGCAGCGAAAACCGTGCGCCCGGCCGGAAACGAATCGAAGACATCCGAGCCGTCGAACGATTCGCTGCAGCCGAGCGATGCGAGCCGGCACAGGGTCGGCGCAACGTCGATCAGCGAAACGTTCTCGCTGCGCACCGAGGCATCGATGCCGGGACCGCGCATCGCAAGCGCAACGCGAACGAGCTCGTCGTAGACCGTATAGTCGTGCGCGAAGAACAGCCCGTGCTCGCCGAGCGCTTCGCCGTGATCCGACATCACGACGACGATCGTGTCGCGCGTGCGCCCGAGCCGTTCGAGCTCGCCCAGAAGCCGGCCGACTTCATGGTCGACGTAGCGGACTTCGCCATCGTAGAGGCGCCGCGCATTTTCGATTTCGCCTGCCGAATAGCCCTGGCCCGCGTAGAGGTGGCGCAGATCGCGATCCTTCGCGCGAAAGTCGTCCATGATCCGGTTTTGCGGCTCGGCGCCGGCCGCGTCGGCGAACGGCTGCGGCGGCTCGTACGGCATGTGCGGGTCGAAGTAGTGCACCCAGACGAAGAAGCGCTCATCGCTGCGCTCGGACAGCACACGGATCGCTTCGTCGGTTACTGCGGTGGCGGAAATGTCCGCCGTCCCTTTCCCGGGAGCGTAGACGCGCGCGTAGGTTGAGAATCCGCGTTCGAATCCCGTGCCTTCGCGGACGAGCCAGGGGTTCGCGACGATTGCTGCGGTCACAAGGCCGGCGCGCTGCGCGGCCTCGGCGAGCGTCTGGCCTCTCCAGGGTGAAAGCGTCGTTCCCGGCTCGTGCTGCGCGACGCCGCACCGGTCGGGATAGACCCCGGTGAATGTCGCGGCCATGGCCGGCATCGTAAACGGCGCCGGGGTAGTTGCGTTCCGGAAGATCGCCGCCCCTGTCGCCCACTGATCGATCCGCGGCGTCGAGCCGGCGGCACTTCCACCCGGTCGATTGCCTGTCCCGACGCGGTCGGCGCGAAGGGTATCGATCGCGATCAGGAGGATCGACGGGCTTCGGCCGGCATCGCATCCGCCGGACGCGAGAACTGCCATGAATGTCAGCAAAGCCGCCCGCAAGAATCCGCAGACGGCCGGCATAAGCCGGTCAGACCCCCCGATAGGGTGGTAATACCGAGCCGGACGCAGGCGCGTCAAAAGTCGGGAAATCAGGTCGCGGATCGACCCCAAGTACAGAATTTTACAGGGTGTTACCACAGCTTACCGAATCCCGGCCGGAGCCCGGCAGCCCTCTTTTCTTGACTGCCCGGACGTGCATGCGTACGGTCCCGCCTCGTCCGCGGTCCGGGTGCGTCGAACATTCCGGGCGCTTTCTCGATCCGACGAACACAATTCGAATGCTGGTCGAGTCCGGTCGTCCCCCGGACTCCTGAAACGTGCGCTTCGCCGCACCCCGTTGGATTTCGTGAAAGCAGCAAAGCACGCCACCGCCTCTCATCCCGCTTCCGACAAGGACATGACTGCCGCCGACAAGGCCGTGGTCCAGCTCATCGAGCTCGGCCGCGAGCAGGGGTATGTCACCTACGCCGACATCAACCGCCTGTTTCCGCCCGAGGACTCGTCGCCGGAAGATCTCAAGACCATCATCAACCTGCTGACCGAGAACGACGTCGAGATCCTGCAGGGGGCGGCCGAGGAAGAAGAGGCCGAGGTCGAAACCGCGGAAGAGGTGGACCCCGACACATTCTTCTCCGATGACGACGACTGGGTCCTCGATACCACCGACGAGGACCAGGACCAGAAGGAGCCCGAGCCCGAGCCGACGCCTGCACTGCAGACCAAGGTTGCCGCCCCGGGCCGTGACTACAGCGCCGACAGCACCGACCCGGTGCGCATGTACCTGCAGGAGATGGGCAGCGTTCCGCTGCTGTCGCGCGAGCAGGAAGTCACGATCGCAAAGGAAATCGAGAGCGGCCTGCACGAGGTGCGCGACTGCGTCTACGGCCTGCCGATCGCATCGCTCTACGTGCTCGGGCTTGCCGACATGCTCAAGAACGGCGAGATCGAGCCGCGCGACATCTTCGGCGACGACACCGACGAAGAGCGCGCCACGCCGGAGCGCGATGAAAAGCGCCTGAAGGCATTCCTCCACGACATCACGACGCTGCGGCGCCTGTACAAGAATTACGAACAGTACGTTCCGTCGCGCCTGTCGCCGGCTCCCACGCTGAAGACGCCGCGCAAGCCCACCGCCAAGGAAGAAAAGTTCGCCGGCGCGCGCGAGAAAGTCTCGCAGCAGCTCATCTCGATGAACCTCGGCGAGAAGCACGTCAACAACATCGTCGCCAAGCTCAAGGAAGCCCGCGAGAAGGCCCGCGACTACGAGCGCGTGATCCGTCGCGCGGAAAAACGCACCAAGCGCGACGCCAAGCAGATCCTCGAGGTCGTCCGCCAGGTCTCGACCGGCAACGCGAACGCCAAGCGGAAGGCCGCCGGCAACCTGCGCATGAGCGTGGACGCCGCGCAGGAGCTCGCCTCCGCCATCCGCGACTCGCGCCGCCACATCACGGAAATCGAAAAAGCCGTGCACATGGCGTTCGAGGACCTCGATTACTTCCTGCGCGTGATCCGCCGCGGCGAGGATCGCGCGATGCTCGGCAAGAAGGCGCTGATCGAGGCCAACCTCCGCCTCGTCGTCTCGATCGCCAAGCGCTACACGAACCGCGGTCTCGGTTTCCTCGACCTCATCCAGGAAGGGAACATCGGTCTCATGCGCGCGGTCGACAAATTCGAGTACCAGCGCGGGTACAAGTTCTCGACGTATGCCACGTGGTGGATCCGGCAGTCGGTCAGCCGTGCCATCGCCGACCAGGCGCGCACGATCCGCATCCCGGTCCACATGATCGAGACGATCAACAAGGTTCTGCGCACGTCGCGCTACCTCGTCCAGCAGCTCGGCCGCGAACCTACGCCGGACGAAATTGCCGGCCAGATGGAAATGCCGGCCGACAAGATCCGCAAGGTCCTCAAGATCGTCAAGGAACCGGTGTCGCTCGAGACGCCGATCGGCGACGACGAGGAAAGCTCGCTCGGAGATTTCGTCGAGGACCGCCAGTCGGTTTCCCCGTCGGATGCCGCGGTTGCGCTCAGCCTCGAGGAGCAGACGCGCAAGGTGCTCGCCACTCTTACGCCACGCGAGGAGCAGATTCTCCGCATGCGCTTCGGGATCGGCGAGCGCACCGACTATACGCTCGAAGAGGTAGGGCAGAAGTTCGCGGTCACCCGCGAGCGCATCCGACAGATCGAGGCCAAGGCGCTCCGCAAACTCCGTAACCCGCAAAGGGCCCGTACACTGGAGAACTTCGGCTGAGACTGTAAGCTCCGCCGCAGGATGAAAGACGATCGAGCCGCGATGCGGCGCCGGCCACAGCGGGCTACCGACAAACCCGCCCGTCTGCCGCAACCGACCGGCCAGCGCGCTCCGCTTCCCGCGGAGCCAAGCCTGGCCGAGGCGGACGCCGAAGCTGCCCGCGAAGTCTCGGAAATTGCCGCCGCCGCATCGTCTCCCGAAACTGCCCGATCCCAGGGCGCAAACTTCCGTCGCGGGGCGGCGATCGCTGTCGGCCTGCTCGTAGTTGCCTACACGGCGATGGGACAGTTCGCCGGCCACGGCCAGATCGCGCAGGCGTGGGACCGGCTCGAGTGGCATTTCCTTACTCTTCCTCTTCTCGCGACGCTGCTCAGCTACGTGACGATGTCGCTCTCGTACGAGGGCATCGTACGCGCGGCCGGTGCGAACATCGGCTCGCGCGACATGATGCGCATTACGCTCGTCGCAAACACCGCCAACTACATCTTCCCGAGCGGCGGCCTTACCGGGTTTGCGCTTCGACTGGTGTTTTTCACCAAGCGCGGAATTTCGCCCGGCACGTCGGTCGCGATCTCGTTCACGCAGACGCTGCTGACCAACCTGATGCTCGTGCTGTTCGTCGTCTACGGCCTCGTCAGCCTGCTTGTCACCGGCCGGATCGAAGGCGCGAGCCTGGTCGCTGCCGCGCTGGCGACAGGTCTCCTCGTTGCGGGCTTCGGGCTGCTGCTGGTGATGATCTATTCGACGCCGATAAGGAGCCGGGTGCTCGCGTTCGGTGCGCACGCGGCCGACTCGTTTCTCGACCGCGTCGTCAAGCGGCCGCATCTCGGCAAGCGTGCGCGGCGCTTCTTCGTGCACATCGAAGAGGGAATGGCGCTGTTCGCCGGACGGCCCGGCGAGATGGTGCTGCCGAGCATCTGGATCTTCTTCGACTGGCTTTTCATGATGGGTGCGCTGTGGCTCGCGTTCCAGGCAACCGGTGCGCCGGTCAGCTTCAGCCTGATTGCGATTGCGTTCTCGGTCTCCAGCGTAGCGTCGTTCGTCACGTTCGTGCCGGCCGGAGCTGGTGTGCTCGAAGGGGCGCTGGCGGGAACGCTCGCCGGCCTCGGCGTACCGGTCGGTGATTCGCTGCTTCCGATCTTCCTCTACCGCTTCTGCTACTTCATCGTTCCGACGCTGATCGCGTTCACGCTCGCGCACGGAGCGTTCACAGGCGAGAAGCCGGCCGAGGAAGTTCTGTGACGGCTGCTGCCGTTGGTCTCGACATCGGCGGACAGTTCGTCAAAGGCGTGCTGGTATCGGCCGAAGGCGCGGTGCTGGCCACGGATCGCGTGCCGACCGGGCCGGAAACGTCTATGGAGTCGCTTTCCGCCTCTCTGGCAGGTCTTCGCGACAAGCTGGTTGGCGATACCGCAGCTGCTCGAGGCCTCGCGGTCGGAGTCGGCATCGCCGGCGTAATCGGCCGCGACGGAACGCTGCACGGCGGTCCGCATCTTCCGCTGCTCGTCGGCTCGCGCATAGCCGAAGAGCTTTCGAGGCGAATGAACGCGAACGTTGCCGTGCACAACGATGCCGATTGCGCGGCCATGGCCGAAGGCTGGCACGAAGGCGCAGCCGCCGGCCGCGACGATTTCCTGATGATCGCAATCGGCACGGGCGTCGGCTCGGGCCTCGTGCTCGGCGGCCGGCTGCGTGCAGGCATGAGCGGTTACGGATGCGAGCTCGGCCACATGACGATCGTCTACAACGGCCGGCGTTGCGGGTGCGGCAACCTCGGCTGCCTCGAGGCCTACATCTCGGAGACCGCCGCGCTCCATTTCGCCGAGGAAGCGTCGGCATCGCTGCGCGCCGCAGTCGCCGGCCGGCGCGCGACGGTCGGCGGAGGCGCGGCGCAGGCGCTGTTCGAGCTTGGCGCCGGCGGCAACGAGGAAGCCGAAGCGCTGGCCGGCGCAATGGTCGAAGTGCTCGGCGCGGCGATCGGGTCGGCCGTGAACGTGCTCGACCTTACGACCATCGTGCTCGGCGGAGGCATCGCGCCCGGCGTGCTCGCGCGCGCCGGGCGCCTCGCACGAGCGGCCGATTCCACATTGTTCGCGAGGCCCGTCGCGAATCTCGAAATCGTCGCGGCCGCGCGCGGTCCGCTCGCGGGCGCCATCGGCGCGGCACGGCTCGGCATCATGCATGCCGGGGACCGGGCGTTGAGCGTGTGATACGTTTCGGCCTAGAATCGCCGCTGTTCCCCTACGGAGGTCCTTTTTGATGCATCGCAACCTTACGATTGCCGCGCTCGCCCTCGTTCCGCTCCTGTTGACGGGTTGCGAGAAGAAGACCGAGACCGCTACGGCTCCGGCGGCCATTCCCGCCCCACCGGCCACGCCTGCACCGGCATCTGCCGGCGCGCGAACCGTCGCATTCGAGCTCGAGAGCACGTCGGCCGTCGGCGCGCTCCAGATCGACATTGCATACACAGGTGACGGCCGTTTCGTCGGCGACGCAGACGCGGTTGCCTGCGAAACCAAGGTTCCCGAGGCGCTCAGCAGCTACAATCACATCACCGGTGACAAGCTGCTTCGCGCCGCGTTCGTTGCGGTCAAAGGGTTCACCGGTCCGGTCCGCTTCAGCGAGTGCAAGTTCCAGGGCAATCCGAAGCCGGCGGATTTCACCGTCACGATCAAGGATTCGTCGAGCCCCGACCTTGGCGAGCTCAAGCCTCCTCCGTCGATCAAGGTGGTCGTGAACTGAACATGACCCCGAGGCGAAAAAGCCGGCAGATCATGGTCGGAAGCGTGCCGATCGGCGGCGATGCGCCGATTGCCGTGCAGTCGATGTGCACGACCAAGACCGAAGACGTCGTCGCCACGCTCGAAGAAATCCATCGGCTCGAAGAAGCCGGCTGCGAGATCATCCGCGTCGCGGTGCCGCGCGAGCGCGATGCCAGGGTGCTCGGAAAGATCCGCTCGCAGATGAAGGTGCCGCTGATCGCGGACATTCACTTCGACTACCGTCTCGCGCTGATGGCGCTCGACCAGGGCGTCGACTGCATACGCCTGAATCCGGGCAACATCGGCGCCAAAGAGCGCGTGCGAGAAGTGACGAGGGCGGCGCAGGCGCGAAAGGTTCCGATCCGCATCGGCGTCAACGCCGGCTCGCTCGAGGATGATCTGCTCGACCGGTACGGCTATCCGACAGCCGATGCGATGGTCGAGAGCGCAATGCGCCACGTGCGCATCCTCGAGGATCTCGATTTCTACGACATCAAGATTTCGATCAAGGCGTCGTCGGTGCCTCTGATGGTCGAGGCCTACCGCAAGCTCGCGGTCGCGTGCGACTACCCGCTGCACGTCGGCGTGACCGAAGCGGGCATGCCTCCGGGCGGCATCGTCAAGTCGTCGATCGGCATCGGCATGCTGCTCGCCGAGGGCATCGGCGATACGATTCGCGTATCGCTGACCGCCGATGTCGTCGAGGAAGTGCAGGCCGGGTTCGACATTCTTCGCACGCTCAACATCCGTGCGAAGGGAGCACTGATCGTCGCGTGCCCGACCTGCGGGCGCATCGAGGTCGACCTGTTCAAGCTCGTCGACGAAGCCAAGGCGCGGCTCGCCCACATCGAGAAGCCGATCACGGTTTCGATCCTCGGCTGCGCGGTCAACGGACCGGGTGAGGCGCGCGAAGCCGACATCGGAATTGCAGGTGGCAAAAACGGCGGGCTGCTGATTCGCGGCGGCAAGACCGTAGGCAAGTTCAAGGAAGGCGAGCTCGTGGACGCGCTCGTGCGCGCCGTCGAGGAGCTCGTTGCGGAGGACGACGCGGCCCAGCGCAGCGCCTGAGTCCGCGACTTCCTCCAATACCGGCTATGCCGGTTGGGCATGCCGGCATGCGATGCCGGCGCAAACGCGATCACGATCAGGAGCTGCGGCTACACCGGTCCTGCCGGACGGCCGAACGTCTCGAGACAGGACCAATGCGATACTCGCGTCTACTCATTCCAACCCTGAAGGAAGATCCGGCCGAAGCCGAAATCGCGAGCCATCGCCTGATGATGCGCGCCGGCATGATCCGCCAGGTCGCGCGCGGCATCTACGACTTCCTGCCGCTCGGCAAGCGCTCGCTCAAGAAGGTCGAGCGCATCATCCGCGAAGAGCTCGACCGCGTCGGATGCCAAGAGGTGCAGCTTCCGATCGTCACGCCGGCCGAGCTCTGGCAGGAAAGCGGCCGCTGGGAGCTCTACGGCAAGGAGCTGCTGAGGCTGCGCGATCGCAACGACCGCGAGTTCTGCCTCGGACCCACGCACGAAGAAGTCATGACCGACCTCGTACGCCGCGAGGTTCGCTCCTACCGCGCGCTGCCGCTCAATCTCTACCAGATCGCGATCAAGTTCCGCGATGAGATCCGTCCGCGCTTCGGCCTCATGCGCGGCCGCGAATTCCTGATGAAGGACGGCTACTCGTTCCACGCCGACTACGACGACACGATCCGCGAATACGGCGTGATGCGCGAAGCGTACTCGAAGATCTTCAAGCGCTGCGGCCTCCGGTTCCGCGCGGTCGAGGCCGATACCGGCAACATTGGCGGGAGCCTGAGCCACGAGTTCCAGGTGCTCGCGGATTCCGGCGAAGACACGATCGTAAGCTGCAACCGCTGCGACTACGCCGCCAACGTCGAGAAGGCCGAAATCCGCACGGTCACGGCAGGCGGCGCGGCGCAGGCACACGAAGAAGCGCTCGCGGAAGTCGCCACACCCGGGGCGCGCACGATCGAGGAAGTCTCTGCGTTTCTGTCGCGCCCGCCCGAGCATTTCCTCAAAACGTTGATCCTCGTTGCCGACGACAAGGGCATCGCGGTCGTGATCGTCGGTGACGACCAGCTGAGCGAAACCAAGCTGAAGGCCCTCGTCGGTGCGACCACGCTGCGCATGGCCGAAGCAGACGAGATCGAGGCGTGGACCGGCGCGCCGCAGGGCTTTGCCGGGCCCGTCGGCATGAAACTGCCGCTTTACGCGGATCACCGCGTCGCCGGTTCGAGCGCTATGGTCAGCGGTGCCAATCGCGCGGACACGCACGTCACCGGCGTGTCCCAGCAGCGCGACTTTCCGGATGTCGTGTTCGGAAGCCTGCGCACTGCCCGAGGCGGTGACGGCTGCGCGCGCTGCGCCGACGGCGTCTTCGAGCAGCATCGCGGCATCGAAGTCGGACACGTCTTCTATCTCGGCAAGAAATACTCCGAGAAGCTCGGTGCGACGTTCCTCGACGCCGAAGGCAACGAGAACGTGATGGAAATGGGCACGTACGGAATCGGCGTGTCGCGCACGATGGCCGCTGCCGTCGAGCAGCACCACGACGACAAGGGAATCTGCTGGCCGATTTCGATCGCGCCGTTCGAAGTCATGATCGTTCCGCTCAAATGGGACGACGAAGCGACGCAGGCCGTCGCGATCCGGCTCGAGCAGGAGCTCGAGCGCCTCGGCCTCGATGTGCTCGTCGACGACCGCAACGAACGCGCCGGCGTCAAGTTCAACGACGCTGATCTGCTCGGCATTCCGCTTCGCGTGACGATCGGCCCGCGCGGGCTCGCCGCGGGCAAGCTCGAGCTGAAACTGCGCACTGCCGCTGCGGCCGAGGAGATCGGGCTCGATGGCGCGTCCGAAGCGATTCGCGAACGTGTGCGCCAGGCCCACGAGGAGCTTCGAGCATGACGGTGCGTTCAGCAGGGCTTCGCGAGCGTGCGCGCGAGCGCCTGATCTTCGCGCTCGACGTTTCGACCGCGCGCGAGGCGGGAGTTCTCGTCCGCCAGCTTCGCGACAGCGTCGGCATGTTCAAGGTCGGCAAGCAACTCTTCCTTCGCGAAGGCCCGCGCATCATCTCGTACATCCGCGAACGCGGCGCCGAGGTCTTCCTCGATCTCAAGTTCCACGACATCCCGCAGACCGTTGCACGCGCATCGGTCGAGGCCACGCGGCTCGGCGTCGCGATGTTCAACGTGCATGCGTCGGGCAGCACGCCGATGATGCGCGAGGCCGTGCGCCAGGTTCGCCGCGCATGCCGCACCGAGCATCTGCGGCGGCCGCGCATGCTTGCCGTCACGGTGCTGACGAGCCTTTCGGCAACCGAGCTGACCAGCGTCGGCGTGTCCGCACCGGTCGAGGACCAGGTGCTCCGGCTCGCGCTGCTCGCGATGGAATCCGGGATGGACGGCGTGGTTGCGTCGCCGCACGAGATCCGCGTGATCCGCGAAGCGTGCGGCCCGCGCTTCCTGATCGTGACGCCGGGAATCCGCCGCACCGCCGACGACAAGGGCGACCAGACGCGCGTCAACGGCCCCGCCGAAGCCGTTGCCGCCGGCGCCGATTACGTCGTCGTCGGACGGCCGATTCGCGAAGCCAACGATCCGCGCATGGAAGCCGAGCTGATCATCGACGAGATTGCCGAAGCGCTGCTGAATCGCAGACGCATCTGACGATCCTGGCGCGCGGACGATCCTGGTGCGCAGACGCACCTGACAAAGCGTGCGTGCGACGCGCCGTTTCTTCGCGTACGCGCGCTCGCGCGAACGATTTGCTCCGGTAGCGTAGGCCCCGATGTTTCGTGCCCTCAAGGAACGCCGCCGCCGCCGCTTGCGCGAAACTCCGCCTGACGCGGCATGGGAGGCAATGCTCGAACGCCGCCTCGTGCTGTACCGCCGGCTTCCGCCCGCCGATCGAAGCGAGCTTGCCGGGCACATGCACGTGCTGCTCGCCGAGAAAAATTTCGAGGGTTGCGGCGGATTCGAGATGACCGACGAGGCGAAGGCGCTGATCGTCGCGCAGGCCTCGCTCCTGCTGCTCCATCGCGAGAGCGACTACTACCCCGCGCTGCAGAGCGTGCTCGTCTATCCCGATGCGTACGTCGTGCCCGTGCAGTACGAAGCCGGCGGCGGCATGGTGGTCGAGGAACATGTCGATCACATCGGCGAGAGCTGGCAGACCGGCAGCCTGATCCTGTCGTGGAAAGACGTCCTTCTCGGCGCCGCCGGCCGCGACCGCGGCTGCAACGTCGTGCTGCACGAATTCGCGCACCAGATCGACGCGGAAACCGGCGACACCGACGGCACGCCGCCGATTGCCGATCCCGAGCTTGCTGCACGCTGGACGCAGGTGTTCGAGCGCGAGTACGAAAAACTCTGCGAGATGGCCGACCGCCGCCGCCGTACGTTCATCGACGAGTACGGCGCGACGCATCCGTCGGAATTCTTCGCGGTCGCGACGGAGCATTTCTTCATGGAGCCGGCTGCGTTCGCGAAGCGGCATGCGGAGCTGTACCGCGTGCTCAGCGCGTTCTGGCAGCAGGATCCGGCGCGGTGGTAGAGAAATCGCTCATTTCCGCCGAACGGCTGCGTCTCAGCAGGAAGATGACGGTCTCCCTGGTTGCGGTGGTGAACTCCCATTGCAGCTGAGCCGAAGAGCATTGCGCGCATATAGCTTCCGAGCGAGCGGTTGGATAACTTGCCACTCCAGCACCACATGCACTTGGGTTGGCAGAATCAATCCACACTTTCGTGATGCATTTCTTGTTACCATTCGCTCTCGGTATTCGAACAGATAGTCACCACAGCCGCACACGTTCTTCGGGCGACACGAAGAGCTTATCTCCCGGCTGAATATTGAACGCCTCATACCAACTGTCGATGTTGCGCAAAACCCCATTCACGCGATACTGCCGCGGCGAGTGCGGATCTGTCTTCACCTGATTTCTAAGGAATTCCTCGCTGACTTTTCCACGCCAGGCTTGAGCCCAGCCTAGAAAGACGCGCTGGTCACCGGTGAAGCCATCAAGCGTGGGAGGCGGTACACCGCCCAATGCGGCGTGATAGGCGTCGATTGCCAGTAGCACTCCGCCAAGATCCGCGATGTTTTCTCCGAGTGTCAGTTGCCCGTTCACGTGAATCCCTGGCAGCGGAACGAACTGCTCGTACTGTCGCCGCAGCTCAGTAGACCGCGTACGAAACGCCTCATCGTCGGCCTTAGACCACCAATTGCGCAGGCGCCCCTGGCTGTCGAGCTTTCGCCCTTGATCGTCAAAGCCGTGCGTCCACTCGTGTCCAATGTAGGCACCAATGGCACCGTAGTTGACGGCTGCATCCGCTTGGGGATCGAACATCGGAGGTTGAAGTACGGCCGCTGGGATATCTATGTGGCGTCGATCGCCGTCGTTTGAGGCATTATTTGTCTGTGGAGTGAACCAGACCCATTCGTTCCGATCGACGCGGCGCTGCAACCTCTGCATCTCATGGGCCCACTGCGCCTCCGCTGCGCGTCGTACATTACCCACAAGATCATCATCGCGAATTGTCAGATCCGAGTAGTCGCGCCATTCGTCGGGATAGCCGACCTTTACGATATAAGCGTCGAGTTTCTCAATTGCGGCCGCCTTAGTATTCGTCGTCATCCAGTCGAGTTGTTCGATCCGTCGGCGCAGCGCCCCCCGGAGGTCGGCGATGATGGCCTCCACGCGAGCTTTCGACGTCGGTGGGAAGTACCGCTCGGCGTAGATTCGACCAACGGCCCACGCCATATCCCCGAACACCGGGCCCGACTCCAGATCGCCGGCAACTTGCCGCACACCTCGCTTCCAACGAGGCTCTTCTTCTTGCTGGCCATTGAGCGCATGACCATAGAGTTGGAATCTCGGTCCGTTGAAGTCTTGAGAGAGATACTTGGCCGCGCTGCTGGTGGCTTGAAATGCGAGCCACGCTTTCACGGTCGAGATCGGTGTCCGGGCGAAGATCGCCGCGATTTTCGGAAAGGCTGTTCTCTCCGCGACGATAACGCGGTCCACTTTCGCAAGTCCTGCTTCGTTCAGGAAACTCCTCCACGGGAAGTCCGGCGCAAAATTCTCGAGCATCGCGACAGTCATCGGGTTATAGGTTTTGTCGACCTCTCTCCTGTCGGCTGCGCTCCAACTGGCCGCCGCGATCGAACTCTCCAATTGAACGATGCGATCGGCCTCGGCTGGTGGGTCCGCCCAACGAATCGCCCCAAGCATGTACTCGACGTATGCTTGGTACTGTCGTCGGATCTCTTTCGTTGCCGCATCGCCTTCCAGGTAGTATTCTCGACTCGGCAAACCCAGGCCGGATTGCTTTAGCTTCACGGCGTAGCTTGTTGGATCGCGTTGGTCGATCTCGATGGCGATCTCGAAAAAACTATTCACAAAATTAAAATTGGCGCGTCCCATCATTGTCCCCAGCTCCTCGTGACTTCGCGTTGAGCGAATTGCCGCCAAAAGAGGGTCAAGGGGCTTTTCCCGGAGTAACTCGATCCGTGACTCGTCCATGAAGGACTTGTAGAAGGCGCCTATTTTTCGATTGGTGTCACCTGGGTCGTGATCTACGCCATCTGCAGAAGCCTCTAGAATCTCGCGGATACGAGCTTGAGTCAGATCAGTCATTTGAGTGCGTAGGCTCACTTTCGGTTTGTCGACGGGTATGGGTGTCCTTGCGAGCCATCGGTCATTGGCATAACGAAAAAAATCATCGCCAGGTCTGATTGCAGTATTTATTGACGACGTATCGATACCCCAGTTCCCGTAGTGCATCGGAGACTGAGACTGGTGCTTCGTCGTGGTGCACGCGACGGTCAAAATCCCAAGCATGGCAGCGCGCTGAAGAAGTCTGGTTCGAGCACTCATCAAACACCTCCGTATGGACCACCATCGATCTCTGATCGAGCAACGCATCGTCCAATGTCCGGATGGAAGGACCGAGAACTCCACGCGAAGTGAACAATGCGCGGGGCGAACTGAGGAAAGCGCACGAGTCTCGGTGGTAGATGCGAGGCGCCCAACGGTGAAACCCCGTGCCGCTTGTGTCAACTAAAAACTCGAGGGGCGATTCGGAAAGCTAATTGGCTCGTGATCGTCCTCACATCATCGCCTCTGATCGACAAATGGCGGATGGCCGTCGCCGCCACCTGGCGTTACGAACTTGGCCCGAGGCGCACCTTCAGGACGGATTGACCGCCGCCGTATCCCCGAGCGTAAAGCGAAACACCGCCCCGCGATCGAGATGTCCCTCCGCCCAAACCTTGCCGCCGTGACGCCGTACGATGCGCGCTACGGTTGCAAGGCCGACGCCGGTGCCTTCGAACTCCTGGTTCGCGTGCAGACGCTGGAACGGCTGGAAGAGCTTGCCGACGAAACGCATGTCGAATCCGCAGCCGTTGTCCCGCACGGAGAACACCGATTCGCCCTCGTGAATCTCGCTGCCGATCGCGATCTGAGCGCTCCTGCGCCTGCCCGTGTATTTCCACGCGTTGCCGATGAGATTGGTCAGCACGATGCGCAGCAGCTGCGTGTCCGCATTGGCGAGCAGGCCGTCCTCGATTTCGAACGTGGCGTCCCGCTCCGGATTCGTTGCGTGAAAATCGGCGGCGATCGCGCGCACCATCACGGTAACGTCGACGGGCTCGCGCCGGATCTCCACGCGGGATGCGCGCGACAGCATCAGCATGTCGTCGATGAGCTGCGCCATGCGCCGGCTCGCTCCGCGGATCCGCTCGAGCTTGGTCAGCGCGTCGTCGGACAGCTCGCTTCCGTGATCGTCGGCGAGCACGGCGGCAAATCCCTCGATGCTGCGAAGCGGCGTCCGCAGGTCGTGCGAGACCGAATACGCGAATGATTCGAGATCCTTGTTGGCCGCCTCGAGCAGCGCGGTTCGCTCGCGAACCTGGGCCTCCAGATCGAGGTTCATCCGCCGTACGGCTTCGGCTGCACGCCGGCGTTCGGTGATGTCGACGCCGACGCCTCCGACGCGCGTCCGCCCGCCCTGGTGAATGGCCGTCAGGCTGATCTGGAACCAGCGCGGCTCGCCGATCGGCATGAAATACTCGGGAACATGCACCGAGCCTTCCTTCGCACAACGCACGATGAGCTCGCGGAGCCGCTCGACCTCGCCGTGCGAGAACCCGACCTCGCGGCCGGTGCGGCCGCGTACCTGTTCGACCGTCACACCGAATGCCGTGGCCAGAGTTTCGTTGACGTCGACGTAGACGAAGTCGTCGTCGGTCAGATCGAGCAGCGCGCTCTGCACGTTGGACGAGCGGAAAATGCCTTCGAAATCGGCGCGGCTCTCGGCCAGCGCACGGCTGGCCGCGCGCGCCCTGTATTCGGCGAGGGTGTCGCGCTCGACCTCGCGTGCAATGTAGATCGACATCAGGAACGCCAGCGACAATGCACTCAGGTCGTACCAGATGTCGTGGTAGACCGACGACTCCACGAGCAGCGGTGCCGTCGCCATGAGGAATGCGGCGACAACCGCCACGGCCTGGGTCCGCGGGCCCCATGGGATGAAGCTCGACGTCGCGAGAATCGTGATCGCGAACAGCAGCGCATTGGTGTGGACGTTGCCGATGATCAGGCCGGTCGCGCCGGTGACGAAGTTGCATGTGATCGATAGCACGAGCAGGCATGCGACGAGTGTCGCCCGCGTCGGATTGCGAGCCGAGATCCACATGCCGCCCACGGTGACGGCCGCCTGCAGGAACTTGAGGGCGAGGAGCAGGCCAAGGTGCTGCTCGTGAAGCCAGACGTGAAGACCGGCGAATGCAGCTGTTCCGGCGAGGATCGGCCAGCGGATCAGGCGGAATCGGCGAAGCAGAAGCGGCGCGAGGATTTCCCGGCTGGGCTCACGCGCCGGATCGTGGTTGCTGAGCGCGTCGGGTGTCATTCGGTCGCCGTTGTGCGAGCAGGACGCTCAGCATTAGCGGGCGATCGCGGCGAAGTCACGACGGCGCGACCTTGCCCCGGCACCGCAAAAAGAGCGTCGTTCGCCCGTGGCCGGCGGAAACGTGACCCGCGTTACTCGCTGAGCGTGCGCACTTCGTCGGTGAGGCGACGGACGCGGATGGAAAGACTGCGTGCGAAGTTCTCGAGCAGCTTCACCTTGAGATCGGGATGCGTGTTGGTCAGGTGCTCGAAGTCGGCGATCGGAAGCTCCCAGCATTCGACCGGCGTATCGGCGCGTACGACGGCCGAGCGCGGCTGGCGCTCGAGGATCGCCATCTCGCCGAAGATCATTCCCGGCGTGCAGGTGGTCAGCCGGCGCGTTCCTCCACCGGCGAGATCGATCGTCACACTGACCTGTCCGCTGGCAAGAAAGAACATCGAATCGGCGGCGTCGCCGATGGCGACGATCTGTTCGCCGGCCTTGAAGCGGCGCGTCTTGAGGACGTTGCGCAGCACGTTGATGCTGACGTCGTCGAGCCCTTCGCAGATATCGAAATTCTCGAGAGAGACGGGGATTCCTCCCGGAGCCGAGACGCGAATGTCGTAGAGAAGCTGGTCTTCGCAGAGCTCGAGCGCCGTGTCGGCCTCTTCCATCGCGAGCAGCAGCGCCGCCGGCTTGCGCGCAAGCGCCGCCGAGAAGTACTGCTGCAGCCCGGCGTCGGCGTCGAGACCCGTCAGGATGACTTCGCGGAATCTCTGGCGGTTGCGCTCCCAGAACGACATCCACAGGTCGAGCGCCGGCCAGTCCGCCGTCGAGACGCGCTTGAAGTCGAAGACCAGCCAGTCGGAGTTGGGCGGCAGCGCGAGAATGTCGCGAATCACCCGCTCGATCGAAAACAGCGTGAGCTCACCCTGGAGCTCGAAGACGACGATGCGCCGTCCGTGCTCGGAGAGCGCGCGCTGCTCGAGCGAGCGGCGCATGCGCTTGGAGCTGACCATCGACGCGTCGTAGCGGCGCCGCACGAGCGATTTGCCCGAGCGCGTTGCCTGGAACAGGTGCAGGCCGAAGTCTTCGGACAGATCGTGGAACACGCGCACGCCGCGCACGCTGTTGCCGCGCGTGTCGAGCGGCGGGGAGAAGACCGCGATGCCGACCTGCCCCGGCAGCACGCCGATCACGCCGCCGCCGATTCCGCTCTTGGATGGCATGCCGGCACGGGCAACCCATTCGCCGGCGTAGTCGTACATCCCGCACGTCGCCATGACACCGAGGACGTTGGAGACGATCGCCTGATCGAGCACGCTTTCGTTGGTGGTCGGGCAGACTCCGCCTCCGGCGAGCGTTGCGGCCATGACGGCGAGGTCGCGGCAGGTGACCATCGTCGAACATTGCTGCGAATAGCACTCGAGCACCGGCTCGAGCACCGAGCCGACGATTCCCGAATTGCGAAGCAGATAATCGATTGCAAAGTTTCCGATGCCGCTGTGACGCTCGGAGGCGACCATCGCGTCGTCGATCTGGAGCGGTTTTCCGGCACACCGCGACATCACGTCGAGAATGCGGCGGACGCGCGGCCGGCCGGCTTCGTCGCGAACCAGACTGGTCGCGGCGATCGCGCCCGCGTTGATCATCGGATTGAACGGCCGCCCGCTTTCCTGGAACAGGCTGACGCGGTCGGTCCCGTTTCCGGTCGGCACCAGGCCGACTTTGTCGAGCACGCCCTCGAGACCGTTGTCCTGGAGCGCCAGCGCGTAGGCGAACGGCTTGGAGATCGACTGGATCGAGAACGGGGTTTCGCAGTCGCCGACCGTGTAGACACGGCCGTCGGTGGTGGCGATGGCGATCCCGAATGCCGACGGGTCGGCCCGGGCCAGCTCGGGAATGTAGCTTGCCACCTCGCCGGCGGTGCAATCGACGTGTCGCGAGTAAAGCTCCTGCAGATACGTTGCGAGCGGATGCTCGGCGGCCGGATCGTCGGGGACAGGTGCGCTCGTTTTTTTCGAAAAGCTTTCGGACACGTGAGGACTCCCTCGGCTCGGAACAATGACAGTGTGGCGCTATCTCGCCAAGAGGATCGACGCCCGCCGGCCGCTTTTTGACAGGCGCGATCGAAGCAGGTTCCGCGCCGACGGCAGCAGCGACGCCGGCCGCAGGCGCTGGAGTAACCGACCGGCTGCGCGCGTCAAGTCGCCGCCGGCCGATCCCGGATCGCCTCGCAGCGGCGAAACTGCTCGGCAGGCGAAAGCTCCGCCGGCAGCGTTTCAATTTTGCGGCGTCGTAGAAGTCCTGCGGCGTTGAGGTCGCCGGGGCCGGTTTCGACCGGATACGACCTGTCCGGCAGCCGTTCGGCGCCGGGCACTCCGTTAGCCGGCTGCGCGCGAGAGAGTAGTGCACTTGCGGCCCTGCAGTCGCCCTGCAAGGCAAGCACGACGCCGCGCATCGCGACCGCATCGGCAAAACCCGGATCGAGTGACGCGCTGGCCGCCAGCTCTTCATCGGCGCGGCGCAGGGAATCAGACCTCGCCTGCCCGGCCGGCTCCCGGGAGGCTTCGATCAGATGCACGATGCCGAGGTTGTACGCGCTCTCCGGGATCGAACGGTCATAGCGACGCGAACGTTCGAGCTCTTCGCGCGCCCCGTCGAGATCGCCGCCGGCGAAGTCGAACACCGCAATCGAGTTCGCGTACTCGGCCTGCGTCGACAGGATCGCCTCTTCGCGCTGCGCAGCCGTGCCCGTCGACTGGCCCGGTTGCCGGAGCGCGGCGGTTCGCAGGAAATACTGCGCGGCGTCGAGCTTGCCGCTTTCGAACGCGAGCGCCGCCAGGTTCTCGTAGCCGAGGTGATGGCCGCGGGCGGCGGCCGCTTCGAACTTCTTCTGTGCGATCGCCCGGTCGCCGCCGGCATAGTGGAGCACGCCGTACATGTTCTGGACGATCGCGTTCTCGAAGCCTTCGACGAACCAGTCGTCGGGCATGAAACGCCCGTGCGCGAACACGATCGCGCTCGTGAGCGCAAGCGCGGCGCATGCCGAAGCTGCGGCGTGCTGCAGGCGGCGGCTGCGCGCGCCGACGAATACGAACCCGACGGCAAACATGTACGCGAACGCCGATCCGACCAGCAGCAGGTACGTCGCCTTTACGGCCGCCTGTGTCGGCACGCTGCGTGTGCCGTGTACGACGACAGCCGCCATTGCCGCCAGCGTCGTCAGCATCGCTACCGCCGTGTCGTCCCACCCGCGACGCCACAGGTTTTGCAGCGAGACGGCGATGCCGAGCAGCATGATCGAGGTCGGCACCAGCGCGAGCAGCAGCAGCAGCTGTCCGGCGCGCCGGGACGCTTCGCTGTGCGTGACCGGCGTCAGCACGAACCCGCCGAATCCGTCGAACCAGGTGTTGGCGTAGATGCCGGTCGGAATCGATTCGCGCATCGCGCTGTACCCGCCGTACGGCGGGCGCGGCGAGTTGAGCGAAAGGCCGCGCGGCCACTGCGGCCGATAGATGATGCCCGGGTCGAACAGCAGATATTCGAGCAGCTCGCGGCGCCCCTGGAGCTGCGAGTCCTCGACCCTCTTCAGGAAAAGATGGGTACGGCTGAGCTGGAACGGCGTGCCGAACTCGCGAACGTTGCGCGCGTAGTAGCCGCCGCAGACCGCGAGCATGGCGACCACGACGATCGCGACGGTTCCCGCGGCACCGGCAAAATCCCGGCGCACGATGCCGCGAAGGGCAATCGTCGCGATCGAGCCCGCGACCACCACGATTGCCGTGAACTTGGTCAGCATGGCCAGCCCGAGCATCACCCCGAGCGTTGCGGCGTGGGCCGTCGTCTCTTCGCGCAACGTCCAGACCAGCGCGAGAAGCGCGAGGTTGCCGAGAATGGCCGTCAGGTTCTCGTTGCCGACGAACCCGGCGCTGTAGAGTTGCATCGGCAGGAACAGCATCGACCCGGCCGCCAGCAGCTGGACGAGCCGATCGGAGGGAAAGCGCAGCCGCACGATCACGAATGCCGTTGCCGCCGGAATCAGGCCGGCGAGCGCGATCAGCACCGTTCCGATCCGCAGCCGCACTTCGGCGTCGAGGGAGCCGGCCAGGCGCCAGATCAGAGCCATCAGCTCGTAGTAGAGCGGCGGCTGGAAGAATTCCCAGCCCTGGTCGGCCAGCGGGATCCTTCCGGTGGTCGCGACGAACCAGATGTACGTAAAGTGTGCGAACGCGTCGTAGCCGCCGAGCACCGGAAACGACAGGGCGTTGTTGAGACGCACCGCCGCCGCCGCGACCGTCATCACCGAGGCAATGACGAGGAAGGTAGTGCGGCTCATCCAGAGGCAGGGTCGTCTTCAAGTGGCAAAAGGTCAATTGGGCGATTCGCTCTCCGAGCCGGTCGCCGCTTCGCTCGCTGAGCCGTGCGCCGCTATGCTGCGCGCCGTGCAGGCGGAATCAGGCGCGGGTCGCGGCATCGTCGTAGTCGCGTCGATCGTCCTGCTGCTGGTGGCGGTCGCCGAGCGGCTGCACAACGCGTGGGCGGCACCGGTTCTTTCCGGCTACGACGCGTTCGGCCACTTCACCTACATCTGGTTCGTCGCGCGCACCTGGCATTTCCCGATGGCGACGCACGGATGGTCGTTCTTCCATCCGCCGCTCTACTACGCGCTGATGGCCGGAATCTGGAACGCGCTCGACGGGCTCGACCCGTACGTCCGGCTGAAGATCGGCAAGGTGCTGGTGGCAGCGCTCGGATCGGTGCAGGCGCCGATCGCATGGTACGTGGTGGGACGCGCGTTTCCGCAAAACCGCGCCGTCCGGGCAATGGCCGCGCTTCTCGTCCTCGTCGTTCCGGTGCAGCTCTACAGTGCGGGATTCCTCGGAAACGAAGGTCTTCACGCCGTCTTCGGTAGCCTGTCGCTGCTCGCGCTGCTTCATCTGCTGGACGCTCCGTCGCCGCGCCGCGCCGCTGTTCTCGGCCTCTGTCTCGGGGCGGCGATGGCTGCCAAGTTTTCGGCGCTCGCCATCGTCGTCGCGTCGCTCGCGACGATTGCCGCTCGCGCACTCGCGCGCCGCCGCTACGGCGAAGGGGCCAGGCTCATCGCCGTCACCGCGGCAACGTCGCTGGTGATCTGCGGTCCGTGGATCGTGCGCAACATCGAAGCGTACGGAACTCCGTTCGAGCTCAGCCGCAGGACGTTCCCGGTCGCATACGTCGAGAACAACCAGCCGCAGGCGGCAAGAGGCTGGGCGGACTACCTGACGTTCGATCCGCTGATCTTCAGGCGGCCGGTGTGGCCGCGCGATTCGACGGCGTCGAGCGATCCGGCGCCGCACGATTTCGAGCGCGCGGTGCGCGAGTCGGTGTGGACCGGAATGTACGCGAACACGTGGTTCGACGGCTTCGGCGGCTGGGTTCTGCCGCCGGTGGTGGAAAGCGAAGGCTCACGCCGCGCCGGGCAGGCGCTGCTCATGCTCGGCCTGATCCCGACGCTGCTGATCGCGATCGGCATCGTGCGTGCGCTGGTCGCCCTCGCACGCCGTGGATGGGATGACACGTCGGTCGCATTCGCGTTCACGACCGCGGCGATGATCGTGCTGCTCGTGCAGGGGACGATCGAAGTACCGATCGCAGCCGCGGTCAAGGCCACGTACTTCACGCCGATCGCGGTCGTATTCGCGTTCTGGTTCGCGCACGGAGCGGTGTGGATCGACGAGCGGCTGCGCGCGCTGTCGTATCTCCTGCGCGCGGGCTTCCTCGTGCTTGCGGTGCTCAGCCTGGCCGTCTTCTGGCAGGGCTTTCTGTTCGATCCGACGACGATCACGAGCAACATCCCGCGCTTCGACGAAGGCAAGACCGTGCAGGACGGCATCGTCAAGTACGCCGGCGGGCGCGTCGACGAAGCGCGCGCGCTTTTCCGCAAGGCGGCGGCCACCGACTACCATCTGGCTTACGAGAATCTCGGCTTTCTGCTGATCGACGAGGGCAAGGTGCGCGCCGGCCTGTCGCAGCTTCGCCTCGCGTGGCGGATGCAGCATCGCCAGGTCGACGGTCCGATCGACGCCGACAGGTTCCTGCGCCTCGCAAAAGCCGAATACGGCCATTCGATTGCGGTCGTGATGCACGACCACGGGCAGTCGAGACGCGCCACTCTGCTCTGGCGCCGCGCGCTGCGCCAGAATCCGCAACTTTCCGAGGCGCTCGCGGGCTTGTCGCTGACCAGGCTCGAAGACGTGCTGCACCTCGAGCCCGACGAAAAAGCGCGCCGCGCCGCGTTCGAAGAGGCCGCAAGTGATTTCGCGAGCGTGCGCGCGATCGATCCGGGCCTGGCCGACGGCTGGACGCTTGGCGCTGCCGTGTCGGCCGCGCGCGGCGACTGCGACGGCGCACGAGCAATCCTCGATGCATGGAAATCGCTTCCATGCTGGATCGAGCGTCAGTTCCCGGCCGAGACCGGTACGGGCGCCGGCCACTCGGCGTCGATCGGGCGGCGACGACTCGCCAGGCCGCGCACGCAGCGCTTCAACCCCGATCTTGTCCTTCGCGCATGCGGCATCGAGTCGGGCTCGATATAGCAACGTCGAGAAACGCCAGGCTGCCGAGCGATGGAGCTTCGCGCGGCGCGGCTTCGGCCTGATCGATCGCTGCGGCAAGCTCGTCGCGCCTCGGCGACGGAGGAAGCGGGGCGACCTGCTCGAGCCCTTCGCGGATCGCCGCGCGCGCGCCTTCGATTGCCGCCGCGCGGTACTCGGGATCGACCGACAGCAGCGCCTTGGTCAGGCCGGACGCCGACGCATCGCTGCGGCGCGTACCGAACAGATACGCAAAGCTGAATCCGACGCCGCGATATGCCCGGCCTCGAAGCTCGGGCGGCAGCGCATCGATGCGCGGGCCGAAGATCGGATCGGTTCCGTGCTTGAAGACGACGAGGTGCCCATACGCTTCGGCGCCGGTCTCGCGAGCCTCCGATTCGGCGAGCGCGCGATGGCCGCTCCCGTCGTTCACGATCTGCAGCGTGCCGATTGCTCCGGCGGCCACGCATACCGACAGCGCGGCAACGCTGATCAGCCGCGGCGCACGCGCGACCGCCAGTGCAACCGCAAAGAACAGCGACGGGAGAGCCGGCACGATGATCCGGAACGTGAACCAGCGGACCATTCCGTAGTCGTTGAACTCCTGGTTGCTGGCGGCAATCGTCGCGAGGAAAAGCGGGAAGACCACGAGGATCGCGAGCTCCGGGCTCTGGCGCACGTGTGCGCCGAGCGTCGACGTCGAGCGCGCGATGCCCGACACGATCCGCAGCAGCCCTGCAGACGTCGCAGCGATCCATGCGGCCGCGCAGACCGCGAGATACGGATAGGACAGGAGATCCCTCGAGACCTTGACGTCGCCCGGAACTCCGATGTTGCGGAAATAAAGCGCGACCGGAACGCCGTGGACCGTGACGTCGAAGAGTCTTGCCACGTAGCCGGCTCGCCCCGCGCCGCCGCGCGCGAAGGTTTCGCCGACGATGTCGAGCGCACCTCCGGCAATCGCGTAGCGAACGATCCACGGCGAAAAGCCTGCAGCAAAGCCTGCGGCGGCAAGCGGCCACGATCGGAGCGGAAGCGCTCCGGCCGCAAACGCGTACGCCAATCCGGCTGCGAACGTCAGCGCCGATGTGTAGCTGAACCAGATCGAAAGCCCGGCCGCCGCCATCCATGCGAACAGTCGGGCGCGAGCAATGGAGCGATCCGTCGAGCGAGCGACGTATCGATACATGAGCAGCCACTGCAGGCCGCTCAGCGTGACCGTGTCGCTGTGAAAGCCCTGGCCGACGACGTTGAACACGGCAAAGACCGGCGGTGCCGCGAGCCACGCCAGGCCGAGCGCATTCGCGGTGCGTCTGCCGAACACGTTGTCGGCGACGAGCAGCCAGAGCCACAGGCCGAGCGCGCTCCACGCGAGCGCGACCGCCTTGAGCACGACGATCGACGGGCCGGTCACCGCGGTCACTAGCGCTGTGAGCCCGGCGAAAACGAGGCTTCCGCCGGCGTACGGATCGGCCTGCAGATCGTGGAAAGGAATTGCCCAGCCGCTTCGCAGCGCTTCGGCGATGAGCAGCCGGTAGGTCTCCTCCCAGAAGTACACGCCGTCGAAGCCGAGCGCGATCAGGAGCGCGCGGTGCACGACGAACGCGGCAACCCACCACAGGAGCGCGACTCGCGAGCCGGTCATCTGTGCGCGCGAAGCAGCCGCTCGAGCCGCTCGTCGCCCGCCGATCCCGTAGCGACGGCGACGGCTGCTCCGATCCGGTCGTCATTGCGCAGCCGCAGGCCGGGCGGCAGCCCGGCGTCGCCGCCGGCGCTCGTATCCTGCGCGACGATGGCCGCGTGAGCCTCGCCGCGGAGAACGGCATCGAGGCCGTCGTGCGCGCTCAGGCGAAGATGGTGCACGCGCGCGCGCAGATCCTGCCGCCGCAGTGCCGCTTCCAGCGCTGCCGATGCTGCGCTCGGCTGCCCGGCAAGCACGAATGCGGCATCGATCTCGCCCGGTGCTGCGAGCAGCTCGACCTCGACGTTGCTGCCGGCGTCGATTCCTTCGACCGTCGCAGCGATCGCCAGCCAGCCGTGTGCCGTGCTGACCGTGCTGATCGAGCCCGCGCCCGACGGAAGAGCCGCG
Source organism: Candidatus Limnocylindrales bacterium (assembly GCA_035571835.1). Classification (NCBI taxonomy): domain Bacteria; kingdom Bacillati; phylum Chloroflexota; class Candidatus Limnocylindria; order Candidatus Limnocylindrales; species Candidatus Limnocylindrales bacterium. The sequence goes on from DATNBU010000032.1 coordinate 61,336, forward strand.
ACGACGTCGAGACCGCCCGCCTGGCGCGTGATGACGACGCGGCGAAACTCGTCCACGCCGAGCCGGGAAGGAATGTTGCGGACGACGCGCGCCTGCATCACCGGACGCACCGGTTCGGCGGTACCGAGAAGCGCAGCGACGAGAGGCCGCAGCAGCCGCTCGCAGACTACGATTGCCGCGACGGGATATCCGGGGATGGCAAGCACGGGGGTCGCGCGTGCGGCGCCGCCGGCAACGCGCGCGATCGCAACCGGGCGCCCGGGCGCAATGTCGACTCCGTGCACCAGCATCTCGCCGAGCGATGCGAGCACCGACGTGGTCAGGTCCTTGCGTCCGGCCGAGCTGCCGGCGATCACGCAGACCGCATCGAATCGATTCGCCGCGTCGGCGACGACTTCCGACAGGCGCTTTTCGTCGTCGGCGACGATGCCGAGGCGATGCGCGCTTGCGCCCCACTCGTCGGCGAGCGCAGCGATCATCCGCGAATTGTAGTCGATGATCTGGCCGACGGTCGCGTGGCCGTCGGGCTCGACGACTTCGCTGCCGGTGGAGACGATGGCAATGCGCGGCCTTCTTCGAACCGAAACGTCGGTCGTTCCGGTAGCCAGCATCGCGCCAAGGTCCCATGCACGAATGCGCTGGCCGGCGCGCACCACGATGACGCCCCCGGCGATGTCCTCGCCGATCCGTCGCACGTCGCGTCCCGGAGCGACCGGCGCTGAAATGCGATAACCGCCGCGCTCTGGCGGCTCCGCATCGGACGCAACGACTGCCGCGTCTTCGATCCGCACCACGGCGTCGGCCCAATCCGGAAGAGCCGAACCGGTATCGACCGGCAGGCAACCCGGGCCGGCGCCTGCCTGCACGACATGCAGCACGACCGGGGAGGCCGCCGCGGCGGTGGTATCGGCCGAGCGCACCGCGATCCCGTCCATCGCCGACGCGCGGTAGTGCGGCGACGGATGCCGCGCGACGACGTCTTCGGCGGCGATGCGGCCGCTCGCGTCGCTTGCCGAGACGGATTCCGCGTCGACGGGCCGCACACCGGCAATCAGCAGCGCGCGCGCCTCGGGCAACGGCTTCCGCTGCAGGAAGGGGCCGGTCATTGGAAAAGCAGCACTTCGACCTCGGTGCCGGCGGCGAGGCCTTCGCTGGATCTGGGAATGCGCAGCAGCCCGTCGGCCCTTGCGATCGTCGAGATCGCGACCGATTTCCCGCGAAGCGGAGTCGCAACCATCAGCGAGCCGTTCGCGAATGCTTCCGTGCCGGCGGAATCGTCCCCGAGCCGCACGCGCACGTAGTCCTCGCGGCCCGGAGTGGACGTCACGTCGCGCTCGAGCCGCGCACGCACGCGCGGCCGGGTTGCCAGGATCCGGCGCAGCGATTCGCCCTCGCGAACGCGGATCAGCACGCTCGCGAACAGCGCGAACACGACGGCCGCCGCAGCCGGATTTCCAGGCACGCCGAGGATCGACAACGCGCCGGCTTCGGCGAACATGGTCGGTTTGCCGGGAGCGATCGCGATGCCGTGGAACTTCACGTCCGCGCCCGGCACGCGCAGGATCGATCCCATGACGAAGTCTTTGGAGCCTTTGGAGCTGCCGCCCGACAGCAGCAGCACGTCGCATTCGCTGCCCGCACGCCGGAGCAGCTCGTCGAGCGCGCGCTCGTCGTCGCGGATCACGCCGTAATCGACGACGTATGCACCGAGCGATTTCGCCATCGAGCCGAGCAGGTACTGGTTGACGTTGCGGACGCGTCCGGGAGGAAGGGCTTCTTCCGGCTCGACGATCTCGTCGCCGGTTGCGGCAATGCCGACGCGCGGCGTGCGGTAGACCGTGATTTCGGCGCGGCCGACGCCGGTGACGACGCCGACGTCGCTGCCGCGCAGGCGATGGCCGGCCTCGAGCACGACTTCGCCCGCGTGGAGATCCTCGGCGATTGCGATCGTGCTCGCGCCCGGCGCGACCGCGCGCCGCACGAAGATGCGGCCGCCGCGCTCCTCGGTGTGCTCGACGATCACAACGGCGTCCGCGCCGGCCGGCATCATCGCGCCGGTCGACACGCGGATGGCCTGGCCTCCGGCGAGCGTGGCGGTTGCGTGCTCGCCCATCGCGACTTCTCCGGCGAGAACGAGCGCAATCGACGACTCGTCGCTCGCGCCGGTCGTATCGGCCGCGCGCACCGCGAAGCCATCCATGTTCGAACGGAAAAAGTGCGGGACGTCTTCGCGCGCAGTAACCGGCTTGGCCAGCACGCGGCCGAGCGCCGAGCGAGCGGGAACGACCTCGGTTCCCAGCGGCCGGCTGGAGGCCAGCTCGTCCCAGGCCTCTTCGGTCGTGCGCAGCCGCAGGAACGGTTTCACGCGAGTCTCCGGTGCTCGAGGCTTGGAAGCTCGCGACGGACGCGCTCGAGAACGGCAGCGTCCAGCGTCGCCGTCACGACCGCGGCTTCGTTGTCGGGCCCGCGCGCGACGACCTGTCCCCACGGATCGACGATCAGGGAGTTGCCATAATCTTCGAACCCGTGCGTGCTCACGCCGTACTGATTCGGCGCAACCACGAAGCACTGGTTCTCGATCGCCCGCGCGCGCAGCAACGGCTCCCAGTGCGCCTGTCCGGTCGGTTTCGTAAAAGCGGACGGCATCGCGATGACCTCGGCGCCGGCGTCCGCGAGCTTTCGGAACAGCTCGGGAAAGCGCAGGTCGTAGCAGACCGCGAGCCCTATGCGCCCGAGCTCGGTCTGGACGCAGACGACTTCGTCACCGGCCCGGCGAAGTTCCGATTCCTTTACGGTGACCCGCCCCGGAAGGTCGACGTCGAAAAGATGGATCTTGCGGTAGGCGGCCACGAGCGAGCCGTCCGGGCCGAAGAGCGTGGCTGTATTGAACGGCAACCCGCCGGCGCCGGCCGGAAACGCGATTGACTCGAGAATCGACCCCGCGATGAGATGGATTCGAAGACGCCGGGCCAGCGCCGACATCGCATCGGTGGTCTGTCCGGGGATCGATTCGGCCTCGTGGCGTGACTGCTCCGGCTTTCCCCGCCACGAAAAAACTTCAGGCAGGGCAACCAGTTGCGCGCCTGCGTGGGCGGCTTCCTCGATCGCGTGTGCGGCTTTCGCGAGATTCGTTCCCTTATCGGGTCCGGAGTTCATCTGCACGACGGCGACAGGGAACGTCTTCATGGTTAAGGTCGGTGACGCTATGCGCAGAGACAATGGTGGTCAATCAGCTGCTACAGGTCCGGACACGTCGTCCGGGGCTGGCGAGTCCCGACCGGTCGGGATATGTGACGCCGCCCACCCTTTTTGTCACGCTGCGGCAATTTGCGGGTGCCGGCTACCTTTGATAGCGCAACGAGTCATCAATTCTTAAGTGGGACAAAGAGTCATCGAGAGGAGAACACCGAGCATGGGGACGGAACGGGTCATCAAGCGGTACACCAATCGCAAACTGTACGACACCGACCAGTCGCGGTACGTCACGCTCGACGATATCGCCAAGCTCATACGCGATAACGAAGAGGTCAGGGTCATCGACAACGAGACTCAGGACGATCTCACATCGGTGACCTTCGCGCAGATCATCCTCGAGGAGGAGAAGCGCAAGACCAACCTCGTTTCGGTGCCGTTCCTGCGAAAGCTCATCCACTCCGGCGAAGCCGCCGTGCAGGACCTGAGCGATTCCGCCAAGCGTGCGCTCGACCAGCTCGGTGACCTGACGGGCCGCGCCGGCGGCCGCGTCCGCGAGGTCGTCGAAGAGGGCGGCAAGGCGATCGACGAAGCCATCGACGAAGGCCGCAGTTTCATCGACGAGCTGATCAACCTTCCGCAGCGCCGGCTCGAAAGCCTGCGCGACGTGGCCTTCAAGCAGGTCGACCGCATCCGCCAGTCGCCGTCCCTGCAGCGCGAGATCGAGCGGCTCGAAAAGAGCATTCACAGCATCGAGCAGATGCTGACCAAGCTGCGCGAGACCGAAGAGCACGAAGCCGCCGCCGCCGCCGAGGGCCGCGGGCCCGCCCATACGCCCGAGAAGAAGACCGAAGCGATCATCGTGACCGAAAAGACGATGGTTGCCGGAGACGTGGTAATCACCGAGATCAGCGCGGAACCGGTCGAGATCGAAGGCGAGCCCGAGGAAGTCCACCACCACAAGCCTCGTGCGAGCAGCGGATCGCGCGGCTGATCCTTCTCGAGCTTGCGGTCGAGTTTGCGCAAGTTGCGCGCAAGTTTCGCGGCAAGTCCTCTGGCCAATCTTGCGCTGCGCCTCGAGCGTCTGTAGAACCGACTGACCGATGGCAAGGCGCTCTCGCAAGACCGCTCGTACCGTCGAGGAAGCGAGCCCCCTCCTTGAACGTCTCAAGGAGATCGCAGCCGCGAGCGGGCTCGAAGTCCGCGAAGAAAGACTCCACCGCGAGGTAGGCTACAGCGTAAGAAGCGGCGTCTGCCGGGTCTCCGGCGACGAGGTCCTGCTGCTCGATCGCAACGTGCCGCCGGCCGAAAGGATCGAAGCCCTGCTCGCGCTCCTTGCCGACCGCGATCTCGATTCGGTGTTCATCGAACCGGAGCTGCGCCGGCAGATCGGTGGCCGCGCACTACCCCAGGACGAAGGATCGACGTCCGAATCCGCCTGACGGCGGCCGCCGTGGCTCCCATTCACGAAAAGGCCGAGAAGTTTCGCGACTTCATCAAGACCAGCGGCCTCAAGTCGACCCGCCAGCGCGACGAGATCGCGAACTGGTTCTTCCATCACAAGGGCCATCTGTCGGCCGATCAGATTTACCGCAAGGTCAAGGAATCGTTTCCCGGCATCGGCTTCTCGACGGTCTACCGCACGATGAAGCTGATGGTCGAGGCGGGCCTCGTCTCCGAACGGCACTTCGGCGACGGTGAGGCGCTGTACGAGAACGTCTCCGGGCACCACGATCATCTGATCTGCACGCAGTGCGGGAAGATCACCGAGTTCGAGGACGACACCATCGAGCAGCTGCAGCGCTCGGTCGCCGACCGGCAGGGATTCCTGCTGACCAGTCACAAGATGGAGCTGTATGGGCTCTGCTCGAGCTGCCGGTCGCGGAACGCGTAGCTCACAGCCAGTTCGCGTCGGTCTTCAAGCCCTGCTCTCGAAACGCCGCGCCGGTTACTGCTCGTACGGGCAGTTCATGACTACGCTCTGACCGACGGACCGCTTCAGCACCCGCAGCGAATCGCTGGCTCGCACGACGTCGTCGCCGTCGGCGTCGCAGCGGTTGATCGGGCAGGCGATGTGCTGGATCGCGCCGCGCAGAATCTTGAGCGCGTCGCTCGTGGTGATCTCGTCGTTTCCGTTGGCGTCACCGCACAGGATGACCGACGAGCATTCGCTGTCGCATCCGTCGTCGTCGACGGTGTTGCCGTCGTCGCACTCCTCGAGGTCGTCAACGACGCCGTTGCCGCAGTACGGCATCGTGGTGCTGGTCGTGGACGTCGCTTCCTCGAGTGTCGTCGACGTCGACGTGGTGCTCGTCGTGCTGGACGTCGTCGTCGTGGGCTCGAGCGTCGTGGTCGGCTCCAGGGTCGTCGTGGTCTCGAGTGTCGTCGATGTTTCGAGCGTGGTCGTCGTGGTGGTGGTCTGGTCGGGGCCGCAGTCGGGCAACGAAACGCTGATGTGCGGAGGCTTGGTCAGCGAGCCGTCGATCTTCGACGCTTCTTCGACGAACACGACGAAATCGCCTGGAACGGCCGATGCCGTGGGGTCCGAGAACCAGCAGTGTGCGATCTTGCGCGGGCCGACGATGCCGGTCAGCGTCACGAAGCTCGCGGTGATGACGTTTGCGACAGGATCGTCGACGAACGGGACGAGCGTGTTCGGCGCATCGCCGTAGCACGCGACGCCGTGTTCGGTCGGGAGCCAGCTTCCGGGCGCATTCCCGTACGCCAGATGCAGCTGAAGAGCACCGAGCGTGACGGAATCGTCGAGCCGGAGCGCGACTTCACACGTACGAGCGTAGGATGTCGCGGACGCGGCCATAAGGCCGGCGACCAGCGCCGAACAGGCAAATACTCTCAACTGTGGAACCCCCAGAACCCGCCCGACGAACATGGGGGACGAACGAAAGATTTGCCATCACTTTCCGGCACTCGCCGTGAAGATTCTTTTCACGGACGTCATCAGGAAATCCACTTTTCGCTTGATCATTTCAGATCGAACAGTGCTGTCGCGTTGCGTCCGGTCGCGTCGTGCACGTGCTCGATGCTCACGCGATGAATTTCGGCCAGCCGCTCGGCGACTCGCGCAACGAATGCCGGCTCGTTGCGCTTGCCGCGGTGCGGCGCCGGCGCGAGGTACGGCGAGTCCGTTTCGACCATCAGCCTGTTGAGCGGAAGGCGCGATGCGGTCTCGCGCATCGCGTCGGATTTCGGAAACGTGAGGATTCCGGAAAACGAGATGACGAGGCCGAAGTCGAGATACCAGACCGCATCGTCGTAGCTTCCGGTAAAGCAGTGCACGACGCCGCGAATGCCTCCGGGAGCTTCGCTCGAGAGCACGCTCCGAAGATCGGCTTCCGCGTCGCGGCAATGCAGCACGATCGGCTTTCCGGTGCGGCGCGCGAGCGCGATGTGGCGCGCTAGCGAATCCTTCTGCACGTCGGCCGGACTGTGGTTGTAGTAGTAGTCGAGCCCGGTCTCGCCGACGGCAACGCATTCCGGCGCTTCGAGCAGCGCAGCGACGCGCGCTTCGGTCACCGCGTCGAAGTCTTTCGCGTCGTGCGGATGCATTCCGGCGGTCGAGCGCACGAACGGATGCTTCCGTGCGAGCTCGAGCGCCTGTTCGCTGGCTTCGACCGGGCCGCCGCCGCCGACGGCAACGATGTGCGTGAGCCCGGCTTCGAGCGCGCGCGCGATCACGGCGCCCTGATCGTCGGCGAACTTCGGATCGGTCAGATGGCAGTGCGTATCGACGAGGCCGGCCATGCTCACGTCGAGGCCCTAGGCCTTTGCGCGGTCCGCGCCTTCGACAGGCTTGATCTCGACGCGCGGGAACAGCGGCTCGGGCGCATTCACGCGATGGCCCGGCGCAAAGCTCGTGCGCCACGGCCCGGCCGGATCGGCGAGGCGCCCCGGGTCCGCATCGACGAGCGCCGCAATCTTCGCAGCCGTCTCTGGCATCGCCGGCGCGATCAGGCGCGCGAGGTGGCGCAGCCCGTCGCAGAGCACGTGAAGGATCACGCCGACGCGCGGCCGCGCGGCTTCCTCCTTCCACAGCTTGAACGGCGCGGTTTCGACGATGTACTTGTCGCACGCCGCGACGGCCTTCCAGATCTCTTCCAGCGCGATGTGGAACTGGCTGTTCTCGTACGCATCGATCGCGCGCCGCTCGGCTTCGGTGAAAGCCGCCTCTAGCGCGGTTTCGAGCGCAGTCGCATCGCCGCTTGCGATCGGCTGCACGATGCCGTCGAAATACTTCTGCTGCATCGCGAGCACGCGGCTCACGAGGTTGCCGATGCCGTTGGACAGGTCGGCGTTGAAGCGCGTGATGAACGCGTCCTCGGTAAAGGCCGCATCGTTTCCGAATGCCATCTCGCGCAGCAGGAAGTATCGGAAGCCGTCCATGCCGAAGCGCTCTTTCATCGCGAGCGGTCGGATCACGTTGCCGAGCGACTTCGAC